>JBEKYH010000520.1:0-3332 GCA_049511115.1 Tepidisphaeraceae bacterium
CGGTGTCCTTGAATTCCTCAAGACGCTCCCCGGCCACGTCGAGTCGCACATGTACGAAGACATCCAATCCGCCGGCAGTTACGTGATCTTCAGCCAATGGAAATCGCTGGAGGATTTCCAGCAATTCCTCCATAGCGAAGCCTTCGCCAAAACTGTTGCCTGGGGAAAAGCCGAAATGCTGCGCTCGAGACCGCGGCATAAAGTCTACGCCGATCAATGACCTCCGCGCGCACAGTTTGCTCTTTGGCCCCGCTTCCCAAGAACTCATCGCGCGCCTTTCATCGCCATTTCATTTCATCTGGATATCTTCTCCCGACCATGATGAACCAACTCCCGAACTCCCTCGGCATTTTCCTTCTCTGCATCGTCTCCCTGGTTAGCGTGGCTGCCCCCAGCGCCCGCGCTGCCGATAATTATTCCGTCACCAAAACCCTCCCAATCGGCGGTGACGGCCGCTGGGATTACGCCACGCTCGATGAAGCCGGCAAATTTCTCTACCTCACCCGCACGACGCACACCATGGTGATCGACACCACCACCGGCAAAGTCGTCGCGGATATTCCCGGAGCCGAAGGCAATCACGGCGTCGCCTTGGTACCCTCCGCCGGGCGCGGCTTCATCACCGACGGCGAAAAAGGCGTCGTGCAAATCTTCGACCTGAAAACGAACGAACTGCTGGGCAGCGTCCCCGCCAATGACGATGCCGATGGCACGATCTACGATCCATCCAGCAACCGCGTCCTCGTGGCCTGCGGCGACGCCGGGCAATTGGTCGTGATCGATCCGGGCGTCGATCCCAAATCCGGCCAACCAGTCGCCAAGATCGACCTCGGCGGCAAACCTGAATTCCTCGCCGCCGACGGCAAGGGCCGCGCCTACGTGAATATCAACGATAAAGGGCAGGTTGCCGTCGTCGATTTGCAATCCATAACACTGGGGCCATCTATCTCCCCTGCGCCGACATGCTGCCCGCCACCCGCCCCGGTGGCCGCGCGACGGCGGCGCCGGGCACATTCAAAGTCGTCGTCGTCACCAAGAACTAAAAGACTTCCCCAAGCCGTCAGATTTTCACGGCAACCGCGGATTTCTCCCCCGGCAAAGCCAACGAGACAAATTCCGCTGGCTTGGCGATCCCCAGCGCCCCAAACTTATCCATATTCGGCCCGCCATGATGGCGCTTGAAGTATGAGCAGTTCCCACACGGCGAGGGAAATTCGCCGACGCCCACATCCGCGTTACGTGAAAACAGTTGTCTCGCACGTTGAGCGGTAGGGTGGTTGTATGCCTCCCGGACCGACATCTCATTCAAATCCGCATACTCCGACACGTTCTGTAAAATCAGGCATCGCGCCACCTTGTGATTCGAATTCAGCACCAGCGAGCGCCAGAGAAAATAGCAGGGAAAATTTCTGACCACTTCGCCCGCCTGATGCCGGGCAATGGCGAAATCAGGATTTGTCGAGAGCCATTCCTCCTGCAAGTCGCGCCGAAATTCCATCCCGCGAATCGGCGAGAAGCGCAGCACCACGCCGATCTCCTCAGCCAACTGGCGCGCCGCATCCATTTCCCCCTCGTTGTATTTATTCACCAGGAATTGCCACTCGATGGTCATGTCCGCGCAGCGCGCCCGCCTGGCTTCCGCAAACCGGCGCATTCCCGCGATTGCCTCTGCTACCCGCCCGCCGACGCGATATTTCGCATAAGCCTCCTGGGACACGCCATCAATGGCGCAAACCAGGTGATCCAATCCGCTGGCCGCCGTCTCGTCGGCGATCTTGTCCGTTACCAGTGTGCAATTGGTGCTGAGCAGCGTAAAAATCCGCCGCGCATGCGATCGCTCAATGATCGCTCGCGTCCGGGCCCAATCCAGCAGTGGCTCGCCCTGTCCGAAAATCTGCACCTGAAAGAGATAATCACCGCATTCATCGAGAATGCGATCAAACCGTTCCAGCGACAGCTTGCCGGCTTCGCCCGCTCCTGTTCGCGCGGTTGGAAACACCTGCCGGTCGCACAAGGGGCAATCCAGATTGCAGTAGTAGAGCGGCTCTAGAAAGAGAATGTACGGCCATGACCGGACATCCGCCGTGCGCCGGCGATAGGCCGCTTCCGTCCGCAGCGCGTTCCAGACCTTCTTGGCGCTGGCGTAACGCAGGACCGAGCGGCCATAAACACGCCATAGCCGGCCGTAATTCCGGTAATTCAGCAACTGCATTTTCGCCCCTGCGAGTAAGAATTCTTACCGGGAGGTATCTAGTCCAAAACGCAACGATTACCCCGCCTTCCCGAGCCCCCGATTTTTACGCTCATAATATAGGTTACATTTCCAGCACTGAACAGAAAAATGCGCGTATTTTTGCAATATGCCGCTGTTTAGGCTTCTTTCAGGGGCGCCCCGGCTACCGCGAGCCCACTCCGCAGCGTCCCCTTGCAGCTTTCGCACAGGAACGTCTTGTCATCACAGGACCGCACCCGCTTGTCCAATAAATCGAGAATCAAATCATCCACCCCCAGCGGCATGGTGACGTGGTATCTGGTCTGCGGGAAACGCTCGGCAGCCTCGGCGGTGAGGCGCGGGATATCCGACGTCCAATGCTTCCCCGGCCCAAGAAAAAACGGACACACGACCACGCGGCTCGCCCCGAGCTCCACGCATCGCGCGTAAGCGGTCCCAATCGACGGCTCGCTGATTTCCATATGCGCCGGCTCGACAATCTCATAGCGCTCACGGAATCGCTTCCCAAACAGCGATGCCACTTCTTCCAGCATCAAGTTGCTTTCCTCACGCCTCGAGCCGTGATCCACGATAATGACGCCGATCTTTTCCATATATCTCCGTTGATCTCAGTGCTCAGCCATACCTACGAACTCTTCGCCTCCAGCGCCGCATGCAACTCCAGCCGCTGCTTACCGCGCTGCACAATAATCGTCACTTTATCTCCCGGCCGCGCCATCGCCAAACAATCCGCCAGGTCCTGAAGACCAACCAGCTTTTTATCCCCGAATTGAAGGAGCAGATCGCCCCCTTGCAACCCCGCCTTATCCGCGGCCGACCCCGGCCGTACGCCCTGGATCAAAACGCCGGCATCATTGGTCTCCGTCGTGTAGTCGGGAATTACACCCAGCGCCGCCCCCGACAGATGATCGCTGCTCGAAGCCCCCGGCAGCGCGATCGTGCGCAGGTCCGCTGACGGGTCATATTTCTCCCGAGGCATTTCCGCCAATCCATCCAGCAGCCGGTCGCCAAAGGCTACCACCTTGCCAATCCCCGCGTAGTTAATCTTATCCGCCGTGTCGGTAGGGCGGTGATAGTCGGCGTGCATCCCGCTGTAGAG
>JBEKYH010000521.1:0-3316 GCA_049511115.1 Tepidisphaeraceae bacterium
CGCAGACCATTTTGGGTCATGCGAGCTTGTCAGTGACCGAGCTTTATGCGGAGAAGAATCTTGAAGCCGGCCAGCGTATCGCGGCCGCGATTGGATGAGGTAGAATTTCAAGATCGGGAACGGCGGAGTAATTAACCGCCGACAGCCCGGCCCGGCATTGCCCGCACCTCGGCAGCGCTGGGCCGGGCCTGCCCGCCAAGAGGTGCAAATGCCGCCGAAACCCAAAATGTATGTTGTGCCGCCACCGGACGGGTCCGCCAAGCGCGAGGCAGAGCGGCAGAAAGTCCGCCTGGAGTTTGCAAGGGAACGTGCCAAGATCATCGCTAAGTTGGAACCCATCCCGCCGGCCGAGAATTGGCCCGTTGTGACGACGCTAGCCGAATTCGGTCAACGGTTCATTGAGCGTTCATTGGCCGGGGTCGCGCGAGCTGCACCGGATGCCGAAATGCAGCGCGAACTTATGCGCACTTTCATCCTCAATCTGCGCGAGAACATTAAGAGCTTGGCCCGGCACCTCGGCATTGAGCCGGCGGAACGATGCGACGATGATCCGTTTAAGGAATATGACCTGATCTGTTTGTGGTATGGACACGCTTGTCTGCACGATCCAGAGAACGGGAAGGCAACCACATCGTCTGAGCCAGCCGACGTGGCACAAGCGAAGCGGTACTTTGACTTCGCAATCGTCGCTGCCGCTGAGATGATGAAGATCATCGACGCTAGGGGCCAGACGCCGGTTAACGACTCGGCTATTAGCGAAGCCCTGACTTACTTCATGGACCATGCGGAGTCGCTTCGGCGTCTCCGGGATCGACCGTACACAGAGGCGGCTTACTTCCATTCCGCCGGCGACTACCTCCTGATTCGGGCGCTCACGCGAGAACTCGTGAGCTATAGCCGCTTGCGCGAAATCGAAAACGAGCCAATTGCCACGCTGGATAGCCGTTTGAGGATCGCCGGACCGTTCATAGCGCCGGAACCTAAATGCTTGAAGATGCGTGAATCCGATGATCCGTTTTGGGGGGAATTAGCGGCTGCCGAAGCGTGGGTTTTACGAGAGCAAGCGTCTCTGCGCGGTGCATTAACGGAGCCTCCCGCGACGCCTGCGGATCGGCGAATTTCCGCCGCAAACAGGAGCGGAGTCGATGATGAGTTGTTGAGCCTGGATGACACTGACTTGGCAATCCTTCGCGCCGGCTTAGGAGAATCGCTGCACCTGATTCCCCTGGCTCAAAAGGCTAACCGCGACCGAAGAACCATTTCGGAGCGATTGAAGGAGACGCTTATTCCCACGGGCCTTATGGGCCGTAAGGATAACAAACCTCACGGCGCAATTTTTACAACCGCCGCCGGAAAGGTTCGGTTGGCTGAGTTGGACAAAGATTCCCCAAAGATTCCCCAGTAATTCCCCCCAAACAATTGCACGTCGTGTCACCTTGGCGACATGCACTCGCAACCATTTACCGATACCGGCAATGACCGGTTGATTCGATTACACGACGTTCCACGGCTCCCCTGGCTGCCCGCGCGTCGCGGCGGCTCAAAACTCAACGTCAGCACGATTTGGCGTTGGGCGATGAAGGGCGCGGCGGGCGTCAAACTTCCCACCGTCGCCGTTGGCTCCGCGCTCTGCACAACTGAACGCGACCTACGCGACTTTTTCGCGGCCGTTGCTGACGCCCGACGCAATGGCCCGCCCGCGTCCAACGTCCGCACGCCACGGCGGCGACAACGCGAGATTGCCGCCGCTGAGGCGCGACTTGCGGCCGCCGGAATCAGATAGCAGCCCATTAGCGCCGTGTTGTCGGCCATAAAAAAATGGCCGCGCCCGTCTTCAGCGGGACACGGCCAGAATCGGTACTAACAATGTCAAATATACTAGAAATGACTAATTCACAAAAGGTCGCTGCGCTGATATCAGACCTTCCAGCCGAATCGCGCGTCACAACAACCGACGCGGCGTTAGTCCACGGTACAAGGCGATGCGCGGTTTGCAGCGGGATATATCCCTTCACCTATTTCGACGCCGATTGCTGCTGGGATTGCGTCGAACCGCGCGGCCGTTGGGGCCGAAGGGGGCGCGGATGAAGCCCGAAACAAAATGGCCCACCGCGACACGCGAGAAACCCTGCCCGAAATGCAAAAATACAAACCGATGCCGAATTGCGCCGGGCGGCAAGGCCGGAATCTGCTGGCGGTCAGGATCAAAGGAAGTTTGGCGGGACGACGCGGCTGCTGAAAACGGCCGGCATCACACGACCGACCCAAAGCCTACTCGGCCCAGGCGGACGTATATCAATACCGATGCCGCATTCGCTGCCGCCGGACAATTCAAAGACCTATGCGGATTCACGCCCAATCCCGAAATGCGTGAGCTTCATCACGACGCCGTTGGCTTGCTTATCGGCGCGTCTGAACGATTCGACCCGCCGGCAGGAAGTGGCGAAAGCAAACAATTCAGGCCCGCGCATCGACTGGACAACGGTGCATGGGCAATCGGCGATCCGCCCGGACTGTGGCCATTGGCTGGCCTGCCAATGCTCCTGGCGTTGGATAAGTCCGCCATCGTCGTAATCACGGAAGGCGGCAAGTGCCGCAATCGAGCGGAGGCAATCGGCTTTGCCGCGACTCACGGCGCGCACGGATCGGCAGGGGCGGAGATAACCGACTTCGCGCCGTTGGCCGGGCGAATAATATGGATTCTCGCCGACTCGGACACGCCGGGCCGGACGTATGCTCAAGCTGTCGCGGGGAAACTGCTAGCGCTTGGATGCAAGGTGAAGATCATCGACCTGTTTCCAGACCGAACGGACGGTTCAGATATTGTCGAATTTGACGCGCAAGTTGCTGGCGATCCGAGAGCAACTAAGTCGGCGATTGAAGCCGTGGCCGCCGATACGCCGTGGCTCGATTCATTGAATGTCATTGGTGGCCCCTTGCTAACCTGTCTTGCTGATGTGGAGCCACGCGCAGTGACTTGGCTTTGGTCTGGCCGCATTCCGTCCGGCCGGATCACTCTGCTGGTGGGCAGACCCGGTGAGGGCAAGTCATTCGTCACGATGGACGTTGCCGCGCGCGTCAGCACCGGCACGCCGTTTCCAGACGGCACGCCATGCGAGCGCGGGTCCGTCCTCATCATCAGCGGCGAGGATGATCCCCACGATACGATTCGGCCCCGGCTGGACGCCCACCACGCTGATGTTTCCTGCATTCACCTTTTGTCGATGGTTCGCCGGATCGGTGAGGACGGCAAACCGCTAGAAATCATGTTCACGCTCGCCGACGTTACATCGCTGGAAGACGCCCTATGCCGTTT
>JBEKYH010000522.1:0-3309 GCA_049511115.1 Tepidisphaeraceae bacterium
CTTCTATTTTTTCAACAATCCCCACTGGATGCGCTTCTTTCCTTACCTCCTGGCCGTTGGCGATAACACGCGATTGGCCGATCTGTTCTCCTTGACCCGGCGCTTTAGAATTGAGGAAATTGTCGGCATGGCCTGGACGCAATCATTCCTGATCTTCACGCCTCTGGTATTTATGACGCGCCGCCCCCAAACCTCCGCCGCCGCCGCAACCACCGAAGACTCCGATGCGCGCCCATGGCAGTGGCTCACCTCATGCCTCGCTGCCTGCACACTCATGGCCTTCCTCCCCATTCTATTTTTCGGCGTCGTCGCCATGCGCTACATCATGGACGCCGCACCCTGCGCCACCCTCCTCGCGGCCATTGGCTACTGGCAAATCATGGAGCGCCTTGAAGATCGCCCCTCACTTCGCCGTGCTCTCTCCGCCATCTCTTTGTTGACGATCACGGTCGAATCCCTGTTCGCGATTCTGCTTGCGACCACCGGCGTGGACCAGCAATTCCTCAATCACAATCTGCGCCTCTATCACACACTGCTGAATTTCTTTCCGCGGATTCCCCTCTGAGCGCATCAATGGATCAGGCCCTCTACATCCCGCCGCCAAAGCTCAGTGGGCATCCGCTGGCCGTGCGATTATTCCTGCCGGCATGCTTGGCATTCATCGCGTTGGCGCAGGTCTGGATCGTCTCCGCCGGCTACGAAGGCATGCCCCAATACAGCGACAACTACAGCCGCCTCGCCACCGGATTTCTGCACGGCGAACTGGGCTTCCTCGTGCGCCCGTCGCCGCAGTTGCTGGCACTGCCTGATCCTTATGATCCCGTCGCCAATCACTTTTACCGCTGGCACGATGCCGTCCTCTATAACGGCCGCTATTACTTATACTGGGGCCCTGTCCCCGCGCTATTAATCGCCGCCGTGAGCGGCGCGATTGGAGATAGAACCCCCACTATCGGCGACCAATACCTGGTAATCGCCTTCGTCCTCGGCACGACTGCGCTGGCGGCAATTCTCATCACACAAATCCGCGCCAGATTCTTTCCTCACCAACCGGTCTGGTCGGCCGCGCTGCCGATCCTATCGCTGGGTCTGGGCACTCCGGTGATGTACATGCTCGCGCGCGGCGCGGTCTACGAAGCGGCCATCGCCTCCGGGCAGTTTTTCCTGATGGCCGGATTGGTCGCCGCCTGGTTTGGATTAAGCGGCCCCCGTCCGCGCCCGGCATTACTGGCCACTGCCGGCGTCTGCTGGGCCTGCAGCGCCGGCTCGCGCGACAGCCTTCCTCCGGCCCTTGCCGCGATGGCCGTGCTGACAACCGTAGTCCTCATCCGTCGTAAGCGCCTTTCCCCCTCTCCATGTACTCAGGGAGAGGGCTGGGGTGAGGGTTCTTCTCGCACTCCAAGAAATTCCTTGCAAGAAAAACGCACCCCACTCCCTAGCCCTCTCCCCGCGTACAGGGAGAGGAGACTGAATTTCCTCCTCGCCCTCTGGGCTCCCCTCTTGGCCGGCGCCGCCGCCCTGGCCTGGTACAATTTTGCCCGCTTCGGCTCCATCACCGAATTCGGCTGGCACTATCAATTGCAAGTCATCGACCAGCGCAAACTCCCCTCATCCGCCTTCGTGTCGCTGCGATTTGTGCCGCCGAATTTACTCTTTTATCTCTTCAACCCGCCAAGCTGGACGAGTACCTTCCCCTATTTCCTGCCGGTAGGCGACCGTTCCTGGCTGGCTGGCCTATTTGGTCTGACCCACAAATATCGAGTGGAAGACATCGTTGGCCTCATCTGGTCACAGTCATTCCTTATTTTCGCGCCGCTGATGTTCTTTGTGCGGCGCGAGAATAAGAACCAACAGAGCAAAGGCGCCGACAACCCCGACGCGTATCTCCGAAAATGGATGATCGCATCGCTCCTCGCCGCCGCCGCGGTCGGCTTCCTCCCCATCCTTTTTTTTGGCGGCCTCACGACCATGCGCTATGAAATGGATTTGGTCCCCTGCGCGATGGTGCTGGCAGCCATCGGATATTGGCGCACCATCGATCGCTTGTCCAAACATCCGCTTCTCACACAACTAATCAACACCGCCTGCTGGCTCCTCGTCATCGCCCAATGCGCCATGGGAATCCTCATCGGAATCGAAGGCCAATTCCTGCAAAACAACTACCCCCTCCTCAAGACCCTGCATGGCATCTTTCCCCGGATCGACCTGTGAGCAAACCGATGGACTCCGCCGCACCTCCCTCCGCCGCATCCCCCGCTGTCGGTCGACGAATTTCTCTTCCGCTCGTGACCGCCCTGTTGATTGCCATCGGCGCCGTGCAGCTCTGGATCGTCACCGCCGGCTTCCTCGGCTGGCCGCAGTACAGTACCGGCTACAGCCGCCTGGCCGAGGCGTTTCTCCACGGCCAAACCAGCCTCCTCCTCCAGCCCTCCCCGCGACTGCTTGCCTTGCCCGATCCCTACGATCCCCTGACCAATGGCCCGTACAGTCTGCACGATGCCGTGCTTTTTAATGGTAAATACTATATTTACTTTGGCCCGACTCCCGCCCTGTTCGTGGCCGCCGTCTGCGCGATCCTGGGAAAGTCCAACCCCTCCTTCGGCGATGAATTCCTTGCTCTACCCCTGATATTCGCCACAACAATTCTCGCCGCCATTCTCATCGTGCACTCTCGCAAAGCGCTCTTCCCCCGCCAACCCGCCTGGACCGCCGGGATATTCATCATCTCCCTCGGCCTGGGAACCCCCCTGCTCTACACCCTGGCTCGCTGCGCGATTTACGAAGTCGCAATAGCCGCCGGACAATTCTTCCTCCTTGCCGGCATTCTCACCGCATGGTTCGGCCTGACCGCGCCTCGCGCCAAAACACTCTTGATGATCCTGTCCGGCATTTGCCTGGCTCTCAGTGTCGGCTCGCGCTTCAGCCTCGCCCCTGCCGTCGGAGCAATCGCCTTGCTCTCGATCTGGCGCATGCGCCGCCTCCAGCCCGGCACGCAGCATTGGCTCGCCCCCGCCGCCGGCCTGCTGATTCCGCTCTTCGCCGGCGCGTTCCTTCTCTGCTGTTACAACTACGCCCGATTCCACTCCATCACCGAATTTGGCATGCGCTATCAGCTTGCCGAGCGCAACCAGCACGCCCAGCCGCTGAGCGAATACTCCTCGCCCCGCTACGTCATCTTCAACCTCTACCGATATCTCTTCGCCCCGCCGACGTTAGTCGAACACTTCCCCTTCATTACCGACCCCAGCGGCATGCCGCGCTTCGCCGAAAACTTCAATCTCCCCGCGACCTTCGGCTTTGAATCCGTCG
>JBEKYH010000523.1:0-3307 GCA_049511115.1 Tepidisphaeraceae bacterium
CATTGGAGGGGAAGCGTGAGCGTGGCGCCCTGGCCGTGCAGCCGCGCCGCAAATTCAGCGACGAACGCGGTGTTGAGCGAGAAATCCTCCTTCACCATCTCCGCCAGCACAAGGATGATTTTGCCCGGATCGGCGGTAGAGACATCCAACATGCGCCGGACCCATTCATTGGCCCGCTGGGCGTCGCGATGATTCGCCGCCATGAGCTGCCCCACGCGGCGGAGATTTTCCAGCAGCGCCAGCCGCAGCATGATGGGGATCGCCCACAGCTCGCCGAGTCGGAGCTTGGCGACGGTCTGATACGACGAGACAAACGCGCGCACGCTGTCCGGGTCGGCGCGGCCGTCAACGTGGGAAATCAATTCCAGGGCGATGTCGTAAACGCGCGGCAATCCCGCCGACGGCCCGCTGGCCAGACGCGGCAGTTCCCGGCTGAAACCGCGCGGCAAATGCCGCTTGGCGGTGCGCACCTGCTCCTCGATCAGGTAATAGTTATCCAGGAACCATTCGGCCGCCGGCGTAAGGCGCTGCCCGCGCTTCGCGGCGGCGGCGATCAGTTCATATTGGCGGCGCAGCAGGCGATGGTTTTCCGCCAGCCGCGACAGGAGCCGGTCGTGGACGGCGAAACTCGGCCGCGACGGTTCGACGCGATGCCATCCGGCGACGAGCTGGGCGTGGCGCTGAAGCTGGTTAACGCTGAAGAGTTCGCCCCGAAACGGGCGTTCGTGGCCGTTGCGCTTCGCCGTGGGAGCCTCACCGTCAGTCGGCGGCTCCAGGCGAAGGCGGCCCTTGAAGTTGGCAAGTTTGGCGATGGTCATACTTCAACAACACGGCGTTGCTTCGCAGGCCGTGCTGAAGAGTACGACTGGGACGCTCAGGAGGGCATCAGGGAATCACTGATCGGGCGGGGTGCGTTTTGCGGGGAGGAGGGTAATCGGCGCAGTTCTTCGTGAGAAAGACCCCCCCGCAGTTTCTCGCCCCGGCAGCGGCGATGGACGGGTGTAACTCCTCTTTGTGGCGACTCCGCTCTCTTACCCCCTCCCCCGGTATTTCCGGGGGAGGGTCGGGGTGGGGGCGCTTTGCGATTCGCCACAATCGAGCGCTACACCCACGATGGTCTGTAGCCACGAGTGGAGCGCAGCGAAACTCGTGGAAAGCGTGTATCTCTAGCTCGCCGCCGCCACCACCGGCTCGCCCTTCTCGACGGGCACCGCGGCTTCTTCCTTCTTGCCGACCTTGCGCTTGTCGGCCAGGCGCACCGCCTTGCCCACGCGGTCACGCAGGTAGAAGAGCTTGGCCCGGCGGTTTTCGCCGCTGCGGCGGACGGTCACTTTGCTGATGAACGGGGAATGCGTCGGGAAGATGCGCTCGACGCCTTCGTTGTTGACGATTCGGCGCACCGTGAAGAGCTGGTTGATCCCCGAATTCTTGATCATGATGACCGTGCCGGAGAAGACCTGGATGCGCTCTTTTTCGCCTTCGATGATGCGCGTGGCCACATCGACGGTGTCGCCCACTTCAAATTGGGGGATGTTTTCGGTCTTGAGATGTTTCTGCTCGATCGCCTGAATGATGCTGTTCCTCATGGCCAACTCCGATTGACAAAGCCGCTTGCCTTCCGCCGTCATTCGTTAACCGGACGGCGGGGCGGGACCGCGGCGTCGGGGGGTTTATTCTTTATCGGCCGGCGGTTGTTGCCGGCTTTGCCAAAGATCAGGTCGGCGATTGCGAGTGCGTTCCACGCGTTGCTCTTGGCGCCACCGGGCGATGCTTTTGTGATCGCCGCCGAGCAGCACCGGAGGGACTTCCATGCCTCGAAACTCGCGCGGGCGGGTAAATTGCGGATGCTCCAGGAGACCCAGGGATGACTTCGCATCGGGGTCGTCAAAATGGCTGAAGCTTTCGTCTTCCGCGCCGCCGACGGCGCCAATCGCGCCGGGTAGCAGCCGCACGACCGCGTCGATGACCACCATCGCCGCGAGTTCGCCGCCGCTCAGGATGTAATCGCCGATGCTTAACTCCAGGGGATTCAATCCCAGTGAAATCCGTTCATCAAAGCCTTCATACCGGCCCGCGATCAGGAGGAGCCGGGGGGAAACCGCCAGTTCCCGGGCCACGGCCTGATCGAACTTTTTGCCCGACGGAGTCAAAAGCACTCGCGTCGCGGGCGTCGCATCTTCTTTTTCCACCGCCTCAACGGCGTCAAACAAAACGGGGCACATCATCACCATGCCGGGTCCGCCGCCGAAAGGCTTGTCGTCCACGGATTTGTGGGCGTCGGTGGCGAAATCGCGGATGTTGGTGAGATGATAGGTGACCAGTCCTTTCTCGGCGGCCCGTTTGGGGATGCTGGCCCCCAGAAAGGAGCCGAACATCTCGGGGAATAACGTCAGGACGTCGATTCGCACGGTTCGTCTCGTGGCCGCATGACCGGATCAGGGGCGCGCCTCGACTCACCTTGCCGCCATTGCCATTATAGCACGGAAATTCAGCTTGCCGCGGCCTCCTTTGGAGCCTCCGTCTGGCGGCCTTCGGTCTTGGCCTCAGCGACCCCGACGGCTTTGGCGCCATCGGCCTTCTTGGCCGCGACAGGGGCCGCCGCCGGCTTGGGCTTGCCCGGCTTGGGCAGGCGCAGATGCTTATGATCCAAACCATTTTTCTTGAGCAGGGAACTGACAGTTTCCGATGGGATCGCCCCGACATCCAGCCAATAACGGCAGCGGTCGAGTTTCACGACAAACTGCTTGGCCTGGTCCTTTTCGCACGGGTCGTAATGGCCCAGTTCCTCCACCACGCGCCCATCGCGCGGCGACCGCGAGTCGATGGCACTAAGCCTGAAAAACGCCCGATTCGTCCGGCCCATTCGCTTAAAACGCAACTTGACTGACATTGATCGCTCCAAAGGCTGGAATCACCAGCGAATGGGGAAGTATACAGGGTTGGTTTGGGAATACAACACGCGGCGACGCGCCGCGAGAGGGTAGACAGGGCAATCGCTTTTGCGATTTCCCCCTCGCCCTGTACTCAGGGAGAGGGCCGGGGTGAGGGTTCTTCGGAAGTTCGATCGGTCATTGGCCACTCAAACGACCCTCACCCTATCCCTCTCCCTGAGTACATGGAGAGGGGACCAGAACAACCCGGCCAAAAGCGATTGCCCTGAGAGGGTAGAAAGTAGAGGGTCGAAAGTAGACCACAGCCCACACCGATTGGGGTGTAACTCCCATTTGTGGCGACTCCGCTCTCCTACCCCCTCCCCCGGTATTTCCGGGGGAGGGTCGGGGTGGGGGCTTTGCAATTCGCCACAATC
>JBEKYH010000524.1:0-3286 GCA_049511115.1 Tepidisphaeraceae bacterium
ACATTGATCACGCCGTCGCGCCGGCCCTGGAAGTGATAGCGGCCGTCACGCAGTTCCAGTACGTCGCCGGTATCAACATAGCCGTCAGCATCTTTCAGCGCCGGCGGATTCTCGCCGAGATAACGGTCGGCCGTGCGATTGGACCGCACGCGCAGGGTTGCGTCGATCATTTTCATTTCGACACCGGCGGTGCTTGTCAACATTGTTGCCGGGAATCCCGACAACCCGTCGCGGACATCGAAGGCAACGCCGGCTTCCGTGGTGGCAAAAGCGTGGCTGATCCGCGCGTCCGGATAGAAAGAGCGCAGGCTGTTGAGAATGGACTGATCGGCAATCTCGCCAGAAAGGCGGACATAACGCGGCGCGATGCGGCCGGCTTGTGGACTCATCAGCGCCCGCCGCCAGTGTGAGGGCGTGCCGGAGATGTGCGTTACGCCGGCTTCCCCCGCGCGTTGCAGGAAGTTCGCCACCGGTTCCTGCGGCCCCGCTAGCACCATCGACGAGCCCGCCAGCACGGCACGAAGGAAGATTTGCAGGCCGCCGTAACGGCGAATGTCGTAAAAAGTGCTCCACGTCACCTCGGCGTCGGATTCGCCCGCGCCAATGGCTCCGGCCAGACTGGCCAGCGTATGCAGTACCATCTTGGGCCGACCGGTTGTACCCGAGGTAAGAAGAACCCATTCCGTGGGCAGACGCTCGTCGCTGGTGCAAGATCGCGGCGCCAGCGCCGCCGTACATAGGGCATGTTGCACCGCGCCGAGCGACGCGCCGCCGAGAGCCTGCCCGTCGGAGACTACCGCATCCACCTCGGCATATCGCATGACATAAGGCAGATGTTCCAGAGCGAGGTCAAGCGGATAGAGAATCACGCGCCGGGCAAGTCCATCCAACTCAATCAGCGCAAGCGCCGCCACGAGTTGATCAGCCGCGGCGATCAGAACGGAACGTCCACGCAGATCCTCCGCCCCCGATGTAATCGCGGACCCCCGAAGAAGATCACCATAGGCGGCGCGATGTTCAGCGCCGATCAAAAAATCCGGCGGCGGCGTCCCCCCAACATTGATCGCATCCCTGAGGCTTGGAAAGCTATTGCACGGCCTTCTCATATAAGCCTACAAACTCGCCTATAGTCATTGGGCAAGGAGCGCCGTCGTCCTGGCTGAATGGATCCACGCACAGCATGGTTTCCAGCCGGCTCACGATAATGGCGAAACAGAGCGAGTCCAAGCCCGTGTCCAGCAGCGGCAATTCATCGGACAGCGGCCCAAGCTGCTTGTCCTGTTCCTTCGCAACCTGTTTAAACACGTCCAGAATCTGCGATCGAGTGCTCATGCGAACGGTCTCCGCTGGTAATGTAGCTGGCCGGCTTTCATTCTGCCACAGCTTATCGGCGAAATGAACAACTCGCATAATAGCCCATCACAGGTTAGAGCCCTGTAGCGCCCATTGATTCTCTATGGATTGCGCCGATAAACAAGATCATTTATGCGCGCGCTTTAATGCGCAGTCCCCGCGGGACGACGCACTTCTCCACTAATCCAAAGCCACCTTGAACGATCAGCGCGAGGATTGCCGCCGGCACGGCGCCGAGAAGAATCAGTTTGTTATCAGCCAGGCGTATTCCCGTCAGGATCGGCTGCCCATAGCCGCCGGCGCCGATCAATGCTCCGATGGTCGCGGTACCGACGTTAATCACCGCCGCGGTTTTGATCCCAGCGAGGATCGACGGTGACGCCAACGGCAGTTCAATCTTGAGCAGCCGCGCGCTGGCGGGCAGGCCCAGTACAATCGCGCTTTCGCGCAGACCCGGCGCGATTCCTGATAAACCCGCGTGCGTGTTCCGCACGATCGGCAAAAGCCCATACAGGAATAGCGCGATGATGGCCGGCCATGTACCAATCCCCAGCAGCGGAATCATGAACACCAGGAGCGCCAGGGAAGGGATCGTGTAAATGACGGCCGCCACGGCAAGAATAACCTGGCCGGCCCGGGGCCAGAGGAAGGCCAGGACTCCCAGCGGAATTGCCACAATGATTGATGCCGCCAGCGAAACGCCTACGAGCAGGAGGTGCTCGCGCGTGCGCAAAAGCAATTGGTCCGTCATGCTCTCAACCTGCGGGTTACTCTTTATTTGAAAATGATTCAAAAGGAATTGCGAAGCAACATCCGCTTCGGGGACTTTTTGCAGTTTGCTCAACACATTCATTTCAATCATGTGCGGCGCATCGATTGCGCCTTCAAGTCGCTCGACAGCTTTGATTAACTCCGGCGCGCGATCGCGAAGGTCCAGCCGGTAGAGATAAACCGCGTCGTATGTTGGAAAAACATGGCGGTCATCATCAAGCACCCGCAGATGGTAGTAAGCGATCTCGGCGTCGGTTGAATACAAGTCAACAACGTCGATCGATCCCGACGAAATAGCGCGATATGCCAAGTCATGATCGAGTCCCGTTACATTCGTTTGCGGCAGGTTGTAGGCCATCTTGAGAGCTGGCCAACCGTCCTTGCGACTGAGGAATTCATTGCTGAAGCCGAACCGAAGCTGCGGGTGATCGCGTAAATCACTGATCGACCGCAGACTCAGTTGCTGAGCCATGGCTTCAGGAACACCCAGCCCGTACGTGTCATTAAAACCGAGCGGTCGAGTCATGCCGAGTCCATGCTGGCGCAGCGAGGCTTCAATCGCCGCTATGTCTGGCGGTGTTCCCGGGATCAGCTCCTGAATGATTGTCCCAGTGTATTCTGGATAGATGTCGATTTGGCCGGCCAGAAGTGCATCCCACAGCACCCGCGTGCCGCCAAGTTGGCTGCGATGAATCGTGGGAACGCCCGCGAGATTGCCAAGCTGCGTGGCAAGCTCGCCGAGGATAACGCTTTCAGTGAAGACCTTTGATCCCACGCGCACGGGTTCGGTTGCAAGCGCGGATGTCGCCATCGCGATCGTGACACAAAACACGAACATTGCCCCAAACAGCTTCACGACCACACCCTGGTCAATTTCTGTGCCCGCACAAACCGACGCACAAAGTCGTCAGCCGGGGTGTTCTCTAGTTCGCTGATTGAGCCGGTTTGGATGATTCGGCCGTTTCGCAGCAGCACAATGCGATCGGCAAAAAACGCCGCCTCGGCCAGATCGTGGGTGACTAAGACGACGGTCTTGTGAAGCCGGCGAAATATCTTGGCTAGTGCATTGTCACACAATGATTTTAGGGTAAACCGACTTCAGTTTGACGCGTGCGTCGCCGACTTTGAATTGCCAGTCCACGCCGCGTTGCCTGACGTTGCT
>JBEKYH010000525.1:0-3275 GCA_049511115.1 Tepidisphaeraceae bacterium
TATTGCCATCGCTGCGGAAGATCGTTGGGCCACCGATCGACCGACGCCGGCAACACCTCCGCCACTTGAATCGCGCTTTCAATGGCCCAGGCCATCCCCTGGCCTGTAAACGGCTCGACATATCCGCAGGCGTCCCCAATCACCAGCACGCGATAATCCCCAAGCCGCTCGCGCCGGCGCGTCAACGGCGGCGTGCCCCCAAATCGCAGCGCGGGTAGTTTCATTTCTTTCTCGAGTGACGTAGATCGCAGGATCAATTCGATTAGCGCCCCCGGCGAACCAGCCTGGCGCATCGCGCGAGGGTCCAGCGCCGCCGCCAGATGCACCCGCCTGCCCGGCAACCGCACCAACCCCGCATACCCGCCGGCCCCAAGGTGCATCTGTATCACACCAAGGGGCAATTCGCCCACCCTATCCTCCAGCGTCGCGGAAACTCCAATCCACGCGGCCCGCGCAGCGCGCCATTTTGCCCACGGCTCCCCACTCAAAGAGGTTCCCCCCAGTCCATCGGCCGCCAGAACCACTTTTGCATTGACCGTGATCTCTTGCGAGCCAGCCTGAATTCCAACCTGCCGGCGAGCATCCGACGTATTTCCCAAAACTGTCACCCGACACCCCGCGCAAAACGTCACGCCGCGCCCAATCGCCTCGGCAACCAGTGATTCATCAAATTCCCGCCGCAAGACAGCCGCCCCGCCCGGCATCGAAAGCCGCAGCGATCGATTGGCAACATGCCACTCCGCGCAATTCAGCGGCTGCGAGTTCGCCAGCGTGCCGCCAAGCCCAAGTTCCTGCAGCCGCCGCACCGCCAAAGCGTTCAGGCATCCCCCGCACACTTTCGATCGCGGCCATGCCATCTTCTCCAGCAGCAACACGCTCCATCCGCGCCGCGCGAGAATCGCCGCCGCCACCGACCCGGCCACTCCCGCCCCGATGATCACACCGTCCCAATCGGTCTGGTCCAGCGATTTTCTGCTGACGTCCCATTGCTCCATTCCAGAAGCATACGCCACGGACGCACCGAACGTATCTTCGCCCCCGACATTCCCGCGCGCTCCGCCATGCCCTGTAGTTCTGCAACCGTCCACGCCGCCCGCACACTCACCGGCCCGTCGTGATGCACAATCGGGCTGCGGCTCAGCACGCGGCACCCAATCCACGCGCCCACCAGTCCGCTCCGGCAGCGCCGCAGGTCGCTGATGATGACCCGTCGCACGGCGATGCGCCGCATTTGCGCCAGCAAGCCGACGACCTGCTCCCGCTCGGCAAGGTGATGAAGAAACAGGCTGTTAGTGAGAACGTCGAAGGAAGACGGAGGCAACTCATGCAGAGAATCCATCTGGATCAGCCGGCACGCCATGCCGGCGTTTCGCGCCGTCTCGGCGGCTTGAGCGAGTGCGGTTGGGCTGCGATCCAGAAAATTCAAATCGATCCTCAAACCGCGTCGCTTGGCCGCCAACGCGATCTTCACCGGCACATCCCCGCCCCCGCACGCGACATCCAGAAGCGAAAGCCGCGTCACCCGCGATCTTTGGGCCAGTTCAAGAATGGAATCGACAATAGGTTCAGCCGCCCCGCAAGCGCGGTTGATTCGCCGCAACCCGGCCAGCGCCTGCCGGTGCGCCGCCGCGTCAATACCCGGACCGTCCATGATTTCCGGCGTAACCGCGCGGTGCATTGTTAGCTCAGATTCTACCAGCCAGTGGCGGAAAACGTTCCCAGGGCCTCCCGAAACCTCCATGGGATCTGTCGTATGTCGTCGCGTTGCCGCGGATAAGAATAAGCTTGACTGATCCTTCATGTGTAGGTAAAAAGGCTCAATCGGCGTGCGTCACTCGGCGTGTTGGTCTAAGTCGGCTTTTGGGCTTGTGGAGGGTCCATGAAAAGCGCAATTCTCTTTGGCATCATCGCCTTGTCCGGAATGCTGGGCGCGACCAGGGCCATGGGTCAGACGGTGCCACCGCCCGGCTTCGATATAGACGCCGCGGGAACTGGCGAGGCTAATTTTGACACCCTCGCTTTTAACATCAGCGGCTCAAACGGTGTTGACCCGTTTGATCCAACCAGCGGAATGCAGCCGCTAATTTATAATCTTACCCAAAGTGGCTTGACCAATCCGGTGACTTCAGGAGACATCCTGCTCTACGATCCCCTGACCAACGCGTTAACCGATGTTCTGCGGTTTGAGCAAGATAACGGTGATTCCATTGTAGCCGTCTATTCCGATCGCAATAACCAGAGGAAGGCCGACGTCGGCCTGCCCAGCACTTTTCAAACCAATCAACTTATCCTGACCGAAACGGTCCTCGCCGGCGACACAGGCCTGTTCAACTATGAACCGACCGACCCGATAGGCCGGGATTTCCCGGAGCCGGGTTACGTTTCAGGCGGAGTAAGCTTCTACTTTACCAGCGCGGTCCCCGAGCCGGCGACGCTCGGAATGTTGGCTTTGGGTACCCTGGGACTCTTGACCCGTCGACCTGCGCGGCGCGGTGCTACGGTCGCGAACGTCCTCGCCGCCTGACCAACGCGGCCGAGCCAAAAGCCAGCAGTCCAATCCCCGCCGGCTCCGGCACGTTGCTGCTCTGGCTCGCCGCCACATCCGCCTCGGCCAGCGCCCACGCCGTGTCAAACGACCCCGGCAACTGCTCAAGCTGTCCCGCCGAGAGCGTCTTATTGAAATTCTGCGCTACCAGCAGCAAATCAGCGAAGTTCACCACGCCGTCATAATTGAAATCCCCGTCGGCCCAGTCGATGGCATTGCCATGCGTGTCCAGCATGTGATTAAAATTCTGCGCGACCACCAGCAAGTCGGCGAAATTCACCGTGCCGTCGAGATTCGCATCCCCGGCAAGCGTGTTCTCCATAACAATCTGCGTTGCCCCAGCCGGCGTGCCGCTGTCGCGGGAGCCGTCGGCGTATCCCACCGCATACAGCCCCGCGTCGGCCGCGGCGTTGGAACTGATGATGCCCGCGCCATTCCATTTGTCATTGTTGTATCCGCTGGCCAGATAGCCACGGATCGTGTTCGCCGGATCGGCGCCGGCGGGGAAGTTGATCGTCAATATATTATTGGTGATATCCAGCGAAGAATTCGAGGCAATGTTAAGCGACGCTTGGGAGCTGGTCCCGCCACTCGCGTGAAGTTGCGCGTAGGCAGGCGTCGTGGAGTTCCCAACAGTTAGCGTTCCGCCGCCCGTGATGTTCGAGATCACAAACGGGGTGGCGCTGGTTCCTGCCAGCACCGAAACCGTGCCCTTGTTGGTGACCGCGCT
>JBEKYH010000526.1:0-3271 GCA_049511115.1 Tepidisphaeraceae bacterium
CTTTGCCCCAGTTTTCCGACGTCGTTCTCTCCCGTCGCCCCGTGCGATTCGCCCTGGCCGCGTTACTTTCCATCATCGCCTTGCGCGTCGGCTGGGCCTTCCCAACTTCAGGCATTCCCTTGGAAAACTGGCTGAATCGCCTCGGCCCGGATAACCCCGGTTATCCCACACAGGCCGCCGATTTCGTCGACGCGACGATCCTCCCTCGCACCGGCCACCTCATCAGCGAGTTCACCTGGGGCGGCTATCTCGAATGGCGTCTGGGAGATCACTATCAGGTCTTAATGGACGGCCGCACCCAGGTCTTCCCCGCGGAATTCTGGCAAGCCGCCTATCTGGGAACTGAAAAACAGCGCCGCGATCTCCTGGCGGGAACCAATGCGGATGCCGCGATCCTGCCCGTGAAAGGCAGCGCGTTCCAAAATGATTTGCTGGGGCTGGGATGGACAATTGCCTGGCGCGACGCCCGGGCCGAGGTGTTATTGCCGCCCGATGCGGGACTCAAGTCGAACAAAGCCCCAGCAAACGCCTTCACATCGAAGCCGCGTAGCTCGCAATATATTGCGGCACGGGATAATGCTTCATGAGGAATTCGCGGAGCTGCTGCCGTTCGGCAATCAGGAAGTAAATCGGATCATCCAGCTTGCGCACCGCAAAGTTCACCGCCCGCACCAGTGAATCGGTGCTGGTGGCGACGTTGAGATTCGGCGGCACCGAATCCGCCGTCGTCTGCTCGTCGCGGTACAGCGGCAGGATGTGAAACTGCCACGCCTGGCGGCGGTTCAAAACCCGCAGTGCGTCCGCTTCGATCTTGACCTGATCGAGATCGACCACGCCCGCCGTGCGGACGTACTGCTCCACCCACGCATCCTCAACCGCCCGCGGATCAATGCCAAATAACCGCTCGGCCAGATCGCCGAACGGGCGCTGATTGGTTTGCTGGACCTTGACGATCTGCTCCACCTGCTTGGGAGTAAGCACGCCCTGTTCGACCAATAATTGTCCAATTTGAATACCCGCCAAGGCAGCCTCCTCCTGCGAAAGCCCTTGCCTCCGCAGCGCGTGATCGACCCCATCGTCGATCTTATTACTCATCGGCCGATTGACCCGCGGGCTTGGGATCAATTGGTCCCGCGCCTGCGTGCCGCGCAAAGAAAGTGGAGCAGTATCAGAACAATGGGCGCTCTCCGCAGAAGATCGCCGAGTGGGATTTTCGACATTGTCTCAGCCAAGACTCACGCCTGCCGCAGACGGCGAAGAAACGGCAGACGTCCTGTCCTGGCATAGTCACATTGGACGGGTTCGAGGCGTCGAATGTGAACTTGCGGGTATGACCGTAGTCGGGAGCTCCTCCGATGGAGAAAAATCAAAAACGAAGACGCACCACCCGGTCGCAGTAGCGACCTGGAGGACCCAGAGGACACAGAGGAAAAACAAAAAATGATCTTGCTTTTCTTACCTCTGTGTCCTCCGTGTCCTCTGTGGTGAGGAATTCTTTTTTTCTCTTCGAACCGGCGAAAGACGGCAATGCAGTCGCCGACGCCTGCGGATGCAGGGTAAATCGGAGGGTCCTCGTTCTGTCGATAACATTCCCTTAGCATCTTCCCTGGATGCCCGACCGCCTGCCCAACAAGCCGATCAAATCTCGCGGGCGTTTGAATGGGGTCGGTAAGGAACGTGACAGAACCGGCGCAAAAACGCTCAGGAATCTCTGGCCGAGATCGGTGCTGGCCAGAGCCTGGCGTATGTGTGAAAAATAGCGCCTTCGCGGCAATTCGATTTTGGCTTGGGTGGAATTGCCAACTGTTGGACGAAGGCGGGGTGCTTCATTGGCGGATAGAAACACCACAGGCGGGCGCCGGCCCGATTATTTTCGTCTCCGAGAAGGAAGCGAAAAAGCTTGGGACTTCAAGCAAAGACTTTTCACCGCGAAGACGCAAAGAGCGCGAAGAAGAATTCTTTTGTTCAATGCGGGGAAAAGTCAGGTTCATGCAAACAGTTCGGTAGGTCGGACTTCAGCCCGACGCGAGCGCGCAGGCGGGCTGAAGCCGCGCCCTACAGGGAGTGATTTCTGCGTAGAGTCAGGGGGGCATGGGGTTCCTTTCAATGTGAAGCTGAGGCCGTAACGACGCGCGGTCCGTCGATAAAATGGCGTGGGATTATTCCGTCGGGTTGGGGTGTCGCAACGCCACCGTTGCCCTCTAAGACTGCCCGATTATTCCATTGGTCCGGTGGACGAACGACATCATACTGCCCCTCTATTATCATGCGTGGAATATTCCATCGCGCATGTAGGCGAGATTGGGCCAATTGGCAGCTCCCGGCGTTGAAGCGGAAGCGAAACCTGGACGGCGGCCATGGCGGGGATGATACCGACCCGCGAGGGGGGCGTGGGGAGTTGCGCGGATTTGTTGAGCGTTCAACAAACCGGGCGGCGACGGAGCGTAGCCGGCTCTGCGAGGGCGCAAGGAACGCAAGGAAACGACGTGTCGCTTTATTGCTGAATTTATGGGTGCCTGTCCCTGGATTCCGAGGGTTCAACAAACAGAGCGGCGGTGGAGCGTGGCCGGGTCTGCGAGGGCGCAAGGAACTCGAGCAACCAGCGTGTCGTTTTATTGCTGCGTTTATGGGTGCCTGTCCCTGGATTCCTCAGCAACACCATCATCGCAGGAGGTCACTTCTGGCGCAACTTATAGTATAACTGTTGTAAGTGCATTCACGGCGCGGATTTAGAGGCTAGCTTGATGCCATTAGTGCCTGTCCCGTGGCTGTCCCTGGATTCCCCCAACGGGATGACACGATGGCCGTTACGGCGATATTTTTTGCTTCGATGGCTTCCGCTTCGCGATGGCTTTGAGAGCGCGCTCTAAGCCCATACGCGCTTTGGCATACCGCGGGTCATTAAGCATCTGACGAAGGTCGTCCTGCATGGAGGCATCGCCGATCGTCACCAGGGTATTTGTCAATGCAAAGCGATAGCTTTCTTCGATGGGGTCTTTCGCTTCCGTCATCCTCTTGAGTTCTGCGAGCACCGCATGCGCGGCTGGGCCACGAGCCTCTTTAACTGCCAATGCCCGCGCGATCCCTTCTCGTGTGCGAATGTTATATGGCCGCGACAGATGTTCGACCAGCACGGGAATGGCTTCGGGATAGGATTCGGCCGTATTGACCAGATCCCAGACCGACTTCACCGGACGACCCGCAGTCGCCAACGCTTCGATCAGAGGTTTTGCATCGACGTCGAGAATCACCTCCATTTCAGTGGTACGCT
>JBEKYH010000527.1:0-3268 GCA_049511115.1 Tepidisphaeraceae bacterium
AAAGCAAGGCGATGAATAGCATCCAAACCATCGGGTTCGACCGCCAGTGCCCGGACGTGCGGCACAGCCACGCGTAATTGATCCGACCCACAAGAAGAAACGCGATGAAACTCGCCGATGCGAAAAAAATCTGCTTGCTCCCGCCGCTTCCCAGGCTCCATCCCCAGCCGTTGGCGCCGGCAGCATTAGCGCCGGCGGATTGAACCATCACCACGCCAAGGCAGAGGAGAGCCAATACGCAGAGAATGAGGACATCCGTGGTTCGCAGGCGGTAGATGGAGACTTCCATGAGGTGGTTATCGGACGGCAGGCGACAGTGACTTCGGTTTTTCGTGCAGAATCTGCAAGCGGCACCAGTCGATCTACTAACCCGTATAGTACTGAAGCAGAAACTTGCCCGCGAACTGGACGCCGGCGATTGCGTTCATTACCTTCCGCCACCTATGTTGAGCCGTCAACTCGTTTGCGCCTTGGCCGCGGCGCTCATCGCGGCCGACGTCCCGCGGCTATTTGCAGCGCCCGCGACGCAGCCCTCGTCGACGCCAAGCACTCCAGGACTGGAATCCGATTTATTCGCCGCCAATCCAATCCTCGTGCTCGACGATGATGACGACGACAACGCGAAACCGGCCAAGTCGCCAAACTCAAATGAAACATCGGGCAGGTACTTTTTGGGGCTTCTCGATCATCGATCGAGCTACGGGAAGGACTTTTTTCCTGATCCTTTCCTGGGGCCGGAGTTCGATTCGGAACAGCAAATTGAACTCGACTATGCCCACGCCGACAAACGCGGCGTGCGCGATGACGAAATCGATGCGGGCTTTCAATGGAACGTCATCGGTGAGCTTACCGTCGCGGGCGAGTTTGGGTGGGATTCAGAACATCGAGCCAGCACTCCCGGCAGCTCTGATGGGGGCGACGAGGACGCGGGTGGCTCGGGTTTTGAAAACGTGGACCTGGCCGCTTATCACCCGGTCTTTCAATACGTGAGCCAGGATGCTGTGGTTGATTACACCGCGGCGGCCCGCCTCGATGTGGGAGTGCCAACGCGCACGCCCGTTTCCGGCGATGATGCTCAACTGACTCCCTATCTCGGCCAGCTTCTCCGCATTGGCGAACATGTAAGCATCGAAGCCTGGACCGGCGCACAGTTCACGATTGCGCCGCGCGAGGTGAACCAGTTGATTTATGGCGCCCTATTGGGTTACGAATTGTCCCACGATCAACTGCCCGTGCCTTTGACCCAGCGGATTACTCCAAATCTTGAGTTTGATGGTCAGTCGCCGTTTTCAGGGGGCGGACAGGATGCGTTGTTCGGAGTCGCTGGCGTTGATATTAACCTCAAGCCAATCGGTGAGGTGCAGCCCACCTTGCAGGTTGGGTACGAGTTTCCCGTTGACCAGGGAGCGCGCGATCAATTGCATTGGGGCATTCTCGCCGAATTTATGTTTGAGTTTTAAGGCAACGCCCGCGCGACTTCTGCCACAGTCTGCTATCGTATCTTCACCGTCGCCAGCGCCATCATCGCCAGCATCGCCCCCACGAGCCAGAAGCGCACCACCACCTGCCCCTCGCTCCAGTTCTTCTTCTGAAAATGATGATGCAGCGGCGACATCAAAAACACGCGGCGGCCTTCCCCGTATTTGCGGCGAGTGTATTTGAAGTAAGAAACCTGAATCAGCACGCTCATCGCCTCGGCCGCGAAGATTCCGCCGATGATCAGGAGCAGCAATTCCTGGCGGATGACGATCGCGATGTAGCCGAGCAAACCGCCCAGCGCCAGGCTCCCTGTGTCGCCCATGAAGACCGCCGCGGGCGTGCAGTTGAACCAAAGAAAACCCAGGCACGCTCCCAACATCGCGCCGGCAAGCACCGCCATCTGGCCGCTCGCGGGGATGTACGGCAGGTAAAGATATTCCGGCAGCGACCGCCCCCCGATGCTGAACTCCTCACTGCCCGCGATGAGGGCCAGCACCACAAACGCGAAGCTGGCGATGGCCATGCAACCCGCCGCCAGACCGTCAAGACCGTCGGTCAAATTGACGGCGTTGCTGCTGCCTGTCAGGACGAGCGCACCGATGGCGACGAACGCGCCGATCGGCAAAACCAAACCCACGCCTTTGAAAAACGGAACGAAAAACGTGTGGCTGGCGGCGTCAATTGAATAGCGATAAGTGAAGACCGACAGCACAATCGCCAGCCCGATTTGAAACAGGAGCTTTTCCTGCGCCGTCAGACCCTGCCGGCTCGTGGAGGCTCTGGCGTTGCTGGTCAGTTTCAGCCAGTCGTCCACCGCGCCTACGCCTCCGAGCCAGACCAGGCAAATCAGCGCCATGCACACATAAAAATTCTTCAAATCGGCCAGCACCAGCACCGTGACGGCAATCGCGCAGATGATGAGAATCCCGCCCATCGTCGGGGTGCCCTTTTTTCCCTCCATCAACTTGTTCATCTGATCCTGATCGAAATTGGGATGATCGCCGATTTTTTTGAGGCGCAGCCACCGGATCGTGCGCGGCGCCAGGAGGATGACAATGGCAAAACTCAGCAGCGTGGCGAGAGTGGTTTGAAAAGTTACATCCAGAAACAGGCGGGCAAACCCCAGATGATGCGCCTGGAGCCAGGGGCGCCAATAAGTCACCAGGAGATAGATCATAAGCGACTAACGCCTAACCCGCCGCCGAAAACCGGCGCATCCCGCTGATGGATTTGGTGATGGTTTCCAGCCCCACGGCCCTCGACGCCTTGAGCAGAATCAAATCCCCCTCGCTGATCCAGCGCGACACCGCATCTCCCGCGGCCGCTGCATCGGCGTAATGACTGACGACCTGATGCGGCATCCCCGCGGCGATCGCCGCTTCGGCGATCCAACCCGCGCACGGGCCGACGCACACCAGCCCATCCAATCCGCAGCGCGCCGCCAATTCGCCAATCTCGCGGTGATATTGCTCAGCCCACAGGCCGAGTTCGCGCATCTCGCCCAGGATGGCCACGCGCCGGCCGTTGGTGCGGAGCGATCGCAGCGTCTCCAGTGCCGCGCGCATCGACGCGGGATTGGCGTTGTACGCATCGTTGAGAACCGTGATGCCGCCGATGGTCTTGAGCTGCAAGCGCATTTCCGGGCCGTTGGCTTCGGATAGACCGGCGATGATCGCCTCATCGCTGATGCCCAGGGCCCGGCCAACCGCCAACGCAGCCAATGAGTTGGCGGCCGTATGCTTGCCTAGCAGGGGAACAAATGCCTGGGGACCGCCGTTAAGAGTAAAGT
>JBEKYH010000528.1:0-3261 GCA_049511115.1 Tepidisphaeraceae bacterium
AACTGTTGATTCCACAGATTCTGCCGAAGCTGATCCGCACGCACGAGGAGATGCACATCCCCACGCCCAAGACGTATCCGGTGGAAGCGATGCTCGATTCGCGCAACGGGCTGGTGTATGCGGCGCGGTATACGCCGCCGACAGAGACAACGGCGGCGACGATCGAATATCTGGATGTCGCCGAGCGGAACAGGCAGATGCAGCCGACGGGTCATCTGTCGGCGGACAAGGCGGTGTGGGACGACAAGGCCCGGTTGTGGCGTTTGACCAACGGCCAGCATGTGGATTTGCTGGGGCCGGAGGACAACACACTGTCGCCGCCGACGAAGGTGGAGACGTATCAGAGTGATTCGGTTACGCCTGATGAGATTGCCCTGTGGCGCGGGGGGCCGTATGTGCAGTTGCTGGCGACAGCGCAGATCAACGAATTATTGCAGCGGCCCAAGAGCTACGGCGTGATTGACCTGCTGCGCACGAAGAATCTGCGGATGACGCAGCCGCTGGTGAACGTGGTTTTGCTGCTGCTGGCCTGCCCCACCGTGCTGACGCGCGAGCCGGGCCGGCTGAAACTGGCGGCGACGCGATGCCTCCTTTTATGCGGCCTGTGCATGGGGCTGGTGTTTGTCACGTATCAGGTCGCGGCCCATCCGCCCAACCCCGATTGGTCGCGGCAGTGGCCCGCCGTCATGGCGTGGATGCCCATCTTTGTGTTTGGCCCGATAGCGGTGCTTTTATTGGACCGCCTGAAAACATAGATGAAACCCTGGAAAAGATTTGCCCGCGCCAGCCGCGAATTGTAGATCATGTTTGTCAGGCAGACGCACCCAATTGAGCGACCGTGTGGGTCGGCATGAGGGAGCCTGACGCGACGCTCCCCTTCCCACTTTCTGGCGATGCCGGCCGCGATCTCTCGCGGCCGGCATTTTTTGTTGCGCCGGCCGGGGCTGACTCAACGGGTTATCGTTGGGGAAAAGAGGAATGAACGCTGAGGCACAGAGACGCTGAGGTAGGAAGGACGAGGAATTCAAAAGACATTTCTGGATTCCTCCGCATTTTCTTCCTCTGCGCCTCTGTGCCTCAGCGTTCATTTCTCCCGTTGCCCTGCGAAAATCTGATTCGCCGGGCTCCCCAGAATTTAGGTACGTGCTTGCCGGAAATCAGTCGCCGTTGACATACTTCTTAAAGGCGGTGTGCAGGCGACTGGTGATGGGACCGGGTTGAGTGGCCCCGGTGGGGAGGCCGTTCCAATGGGAGACCCAGCTAAGCTCGCGGGTGGTGCTGGTGATGAAGAGTTCGGTGGCTTTTGAAGCTTCTTCCTCGGTCCAGGGGCGCTCCTGTATTTCAATTCCCAAGGTCGGGGCCAGCGTGAGCAAAATGGCGCGGGTCACGCCGGGGAGAACCTTATTGCCGACGAGATGGGTGATGAGTTTGCCGTCCAGGACGGCGAATATGTTGCTCGCGGAGCACTCGGTGATCGCGCCGTTGTCGATGAAAACTGCTTCGTCGCCTCCTTTGGCGGCGGCGGCGTTTTTGGCCAGGACGTTGGGAAGCAAGGCGATGGATTTGATCCAGCAGCGCTGCCAGCGGTCGTCGGGGGATGTCCAGAGTTTGACGCCGGGCGTCTGCTCGACGGTGGGCAGCGGCGGCAGCGGGCGGAAATAGAAAAGCAGCGTGGGCTGGAGTTTGCCGGGGGCGCTTTGCGGGGGGAAGAGGTGATTGCGCGGGGCGGCGCCGCGCGTCAGTTGCAGGTAGAGCATGCCCTCGCCGACATCGATCTGGGAGAGGTATTGATTGATCTGGGCCGCGAGATCGGCACGGGAGAGGGGAAGTTGGATTTCGATTCCGGCGGCGGAGCGTTCGAGGCGGGCGAGATGTTCATCGAGAGCGAAGGGGCGGCCGTCGTAGAGGCGGGCGACTTCATAGACGCCGTCGGCAAACTGAAACCCGCGATCCTCGACGCTGAGGTGAACCTCGGCAAGGGGAAGGATACGCCCGTTAAACCAAATCCGTTCGGTCATGGGGCACCTCGATTAAAATGTGCGATCTCGTGAGGCGCGGCTGGGAAGCAGTACGTCAGGCGTCACGCTCACGCATTGATCGCGGTGATGCGCACCTCGACCTGCTTTTGGCGGTGGCCGATGTGCTTGTGATAACCTTTTCGCCGCTTGTATTTAATGATATCGACTTTGGGGCCTTTAACATTGCGGAGGACCAGGCCGGTGACCGTCGCATTGGGAACCAGGGGCGCGCCGATTTTGGGATCGCCTTCGCCGCCGACGAGCAAAACGTGGTCGAAGGTGACGTCCTGCTTCTCGGCCAACGAACCCAGGGGCCGGTCGATGCGAATGACATCGCCGCTGGTGACCTTAAACTGTTTACCGCTCTCCGCAATAATCGCGTACATGAACAGACTCCAAAACAGAACCCGAATCGAAAGATTTTTGATTTTCGGGATTGGAGGGGGAATGTCAAGGATTCGGGGGGAACTAGAAACAGAAAAATGAACCGCAGAGGCGGAGAGGACGCGGAGAAAAACGCAGAAAAAGGGATTCAAAACCTGCGGTTTAACTCTTTGATTTGATTTTTAATGGTTTACCTCCGCGACCTCTGCGCCTCTGCGGTTCAATCAGCGTTGGCGAATCCGATGCGTTTTGTTGCCCAAGAATGCGGCGGGGGCCGCCTTGGTGATTGCGGCCCCCGCCATCAAAAGATGGGAAGATCGAGCGGATCGCTTACGGCTTGGAGCCGCTGCTCTTGCGCTGCTGATGCGAGCCGCCGGACTTTTGCGGCTGGTCGTCCTGCTCGCTTAGGTCGGTGTCATCAGCCAGATCGCGGTTCTCGCCGGCGTCGCCTTGCTCAGCCTGCGGGCCTTGCGAGTAGTCCTCATCTTGCTGGCCCTGCTGGCGGCGCTGGCCATGCTGGCCCTGTTGACCCTGCTGGCGGTTGTCGCCCTGAGGGCGCTGGCCGCTGTTGGGGTTCTTCTGCTGGTTCTTATCGCTGTTCATGACAGCCTCCTGACTTTGAGTTTCCGCGACATGGGAGGCTGGATCGGAACATCCGATCCGTCAGAGAATTCCCAGTGCGGAAAATCCTTATGTATTTGGTTCGTCAATATTGCGGGGAACACGTTTCCCGTGATCGCAGAATGTCGGCGGCGTGTTGAAACCGCCGTGGCTCGCAATCGCCTCCGCCTGGAGGGTATCCCCGTGTTCCCAGGAATCACGCACGGCATCGCGGGCTTGCTCCCACGACAAACCGGCG
>JBEKYH010000529.1:0-3259 GCA_049511115.1 Tepidisphaeraceae bacterium
AGACGAACGACATACTTCTTCGACTTTTTGGGCATGGCACAACCTTCCTTGGTTAATGCCATCTATCGGCTCCGCCAGCCGAATCGCGTTACCCTAAATTTGAAGCGTGACAATGCACTAGCTTTCCCACAGGAGAGTCATAGGCAATTACGTCAAAAAGACCATCCGGTGGCTGATCGACAGCAGCATTCTCGCGCAAGTTTTGGGTGAGATGCGTCCTGAACTCGTGCCGGGCTTCATTAAGAGAGGGCTTGGTCGCCTGCGAATAGACCCTGTATGTGGCTGTGCAGAGCAGAATGGCGAACAGCGTGAGCGCGGCACGGAAGAGTTTCCGCCCCTTTGTCATTATGCCGCCGAGTTTCCGTGGCCTCGCAATGCCTGTCAAGCTAATCCCGTGCCGGTTAGTTCCTCATGCGCAACTGGCGGTTTCGTCTCCGCGATTGGCGGCGATTCGAGCTCGGCCGGTTTTGTCAGCGGGATGCACTGGCGGATTTGCGCGGCGATTTCGCGGCCTTCCTGGTTCCAATGTTCAAAGACCTGGCCGAGGTAAAGCTGGGCCTTTTTCAATGTAGCGCCGGCCAGACTGAGCAACGCCTGTTGCCGGGGGGGATCATGCAGGGCGACTTCCTGGGCCACCGATTCGGACAAAATCCGTTCGGTCAACACGACGTAATCGTGCCACAGGCCCAGCGAATTCTGGAGGCGTTTGAATCCGGCCAGCACAGATTTGGGGATGGCGATGCCGTGGGCCTTGGCCATTTCCAGGGTGTAGCGGAGCGATTTTCCGGCGATGCGAAGCTGGTGCGGATCGTTGCCCGGGGCGCCTTGGACGAGGCGATCGGCCTGATCGGCGAAGGCGTCAAGCTGCATATGCACGGACTCGCCGAGCAAGCTGCCCGCCGCCTCCTGAACGGCGATGATCTCTTCGCGCACGCCCCACCATGTGCCTATGCGCGCCAGGACGCGAGGGGGGTGCAAATCGTGGGCGGTTTTGGCGATTTCTTCCTCGCGCAGGTCGCGCAGGCGCTGGCTTATCCACTGCGCGGCGTCGGCCCGCCGCGGGGATTTCATGCGGGAGAGGTGGGAGAGCATGACGTCAAGATCGCGCAGGGCGCCCAGGCGCTTGCGCAGGGACCGGTTGATGCGGCTGAAGTCCTTGGCGCGGCGAGCGGAAATCACCGGCGCGAACAGGTCGAGGGCGGCTTTCATGCGCCGCGACGCCACGCGGGCGTCATGCACTGCCTCCTCGTCGCTTTGGCGCACGGCGCGCGGGGCGGTTTGGCGCAGAACCTCCACTACTCCATCGAGATGGTCCAGCAGCGGAAATTCATTCTTTTTTTCTTCCATGACCGCGTAGCGCCGCGCGTATAGAATACACGCAATCAGGTTAGGAGGAAGCGGGACACTTGGCTGAACATAAAAGATCAACACTCTCGGTGAAGCAGGAGCGTGCCGTTCTCGTCGGCGTGATCCTGCCTCGGTCCAAGGCCGACCCGAACGATCCCCTGGGCGAACTCGCGGCTTTGGCGAAGACAGCCGGGGCCAAAGTGGTCGCGCAGATTCTCCAGCGGCGGCAGCGCGCCGACGCGGGCACGTATGTCGGCTCGGGCAAAGTGGCGGAGATCGCCCAATTGGTGCTTCAGCATGACGCGGACGTGGTGGTCTTCGACAACGACCTTTCGCCGGGCCAGATTGAGGCACTGGAGCGGAAGATCAACAAGGGGATTGAAGCGCCCGAGGGGGATGGGATCAAAGTCCTGGACCGTTCGGAGCTGATCCTGGACATTTTCGCCAGCCGGGCCAGGACGCACGAAGCCAAACTTCAGGTGGAACTGGCGCAGATGCAATATACGTATCCCCGCCTCACCGGCATGTGGGGGCACCTGGAGCGCATTGCCGGCGGCGGCGCGGGCGGCGGCATCGGGGCGCGCGGACCGGGCGAAATGCAGCTCGAAATTGACCGCCGGTTGGCGCGGCGGCGCATCAGCGCATTGCGGCACGAGATTGATATTATCTCGGCCCGCAAGGACCGCCTCATCCAGCAGCGTCAGCACGATCATTACACTATTTGCATCGTCGGCTATACCAATGCCGGCAAGAGCACGCTGTTCAACACCCTCACCAGCGCGGGCGTCGAGGCCGACGACCGGCTGTTCGCCACGCTCGACACGCGCACGCGAGCGTGGAAACTCGAGCGCGGGCTGGAGGCGCTGCTGAGCGATACCGTCGGGTTCGTGCGCGATCTGCCGCACCATCTGGTGGCCAGCTTCAAGGCGACGCTGCAGGAAGCGATCCATGCCGATTTGCTGCTGCACGTGTTGGACATGAACCAGGAACAGGCCGAGCAGCAATATAATTCGGTGCAGGCGGTGCTCGAAGAAATCGGCGCCGGCGAAAAGCCGCAGCTTCTGCTGCTAAATAAGATTGACACCGAGCGCGGACAGGCGCGCTGGCCGGAGTGGCGGACATTGCATCCCGCCGCCATCCCCATCAGCGCCCGCGGCGGCAGCGGACTGGTCGATCTGCACGACGCCGTTGTCCGCCAGATGCGCGGGGGGCAGGTGGAAGTTATCCTGGAGGCGGCGAGCAGCAACGGCAAGCTGATCTCTTTCATCGAGCGGCATAGCCAGGTGAGATCGCGCGATTTTGTGGACGGGCGCGTGCGCATGACCGTGGTGATGGGGAAGCAGACGGTGGCGGATTTGGCGAAGAATGAGCAGGTGGAATTGGTGGAAGTGAAGGAAGTTGATTCGAAGGCCCCGGCTTAAGGCTTAATCCGCTACGAGTCGAGATTGATGGGGTCAAATCGCACCGCCTTGGCGCGGATGAGCGGGCCAAGATTGTTTTCAATGGGCTTGAGCAGGTCGTCGGCGAGGTCATTTACGGTCAGATATTTCTGGGGAAGCCACTGCAGGGGATCCGCGTCATATCGCGTGATTCGCGAGATTCGATACAGGTCCAGATAGTGATTGCGAACAGACAGGAACGCGCCATTGTTTTTGACCTGGTCATTGCGCTCGGAGTGCGAGGAGGCCACGATATTCAGGCTCGCCAGCGCCGCGTCAACCAAATGGAGCGCGGTGTAGAATATGACATTGATCTGCCAGTCCATGAACCGGCGGTCGATTGTCTTCGCGAAACGGCGATTATGCTTCCACTGATCGATATGCTGCTGAACAGTGGGCATAAGAACTAAACTCGACGGCTGAAATTAAGCGACGGACAAATCGCCAGCGGCTTGCCAGAAAAGCAGGGACCG
>JBEKYH010000530.1:0-3256 GCA_049511115.1 Tepidisphaeraceae bacterium
CAAGCCGGCCGAAACCGCCGCAAGCCGCAAACCGCTTTTGGGCTTCATTACGATCATCAATATCGGACCAAGCAAAAGCGCCGACGGCCGGACCAGAACCGACAACGCCAGGATGATCGCGCCTTTGAACGTATAATGTTGCGCGTGCCGACCCACGTGCGACAGCAGCGCCATCCCCCACGCCAGCATGGCAATAAACAGCGTCTCGCTCAAAACGAGTCCGGAGAAATAAATCAGCATCGGGTCAATGGCCACCAGTGCCGCGGCAAACAAACTCTGCCGCGGCGAAAGCCAGCGCCGCGCCAAAAGAAAGATGGCCGCGACGGTTGAGGTGTCGAGAATCGCCTGCACGATGCGAATGGTGCGGAGGTCCGCGCCGCAAGCCGCCACCAGCAGGGGATACCCCGGCGTGCGATACGCCCAGACGACCTGCCCGAAGCGCGGGTCGGTGAATTGCAGACCCTGGCCTGCCAGCAGATGTCGCCCAAGCTGCAGATATTCCTGCTGATCCGGCAGGGCGGCTAGCGAGGTTTCGTCCGGCGATTGATGCAGACTCCAGCCGAGGCGCAGAGCCAGCGCTGCAAGCAAAATCGCCACTATCCAAACAGATTTGGTTTCAGTAGCGGCCGGCGGGGTGGATTCCACGCCGATCCTTCTACCGCGCCCAGAGCGGCGCGGGCAAATGTAGCTGCCGGCACTGCCGCTAGCTTTGCTGGCTTTGGCTTGGCTTGGATTGTCTTATTGGAGTGGGAGGTGAGGAATGAACGCCGAGGCACGGAGACGCCGAGAAGAAGATTTCAGTATTGAATTTGGTTGAGAGTGGTATTCTCTTGCCGTATTTCTCGGCGTCTCTGTGCCTCGGCGTTCATTCTTTTTTTGGACCCTGGTCGAGCGAAGGCTTGTCATTTCCCCCCCCCGAATTTACATCCCCGCCCCAACTTGCTAATCTGACTTTTGACCTGCGAGCGGCTGTTCAAGCCCGTCCGGCTTATAAGGCCGGGCGAACGGGAAGGCGGTGACGGAGTTTTTACTCCTATTCCGCCGCGGACGCGCCGCTGTAAAGGGCATTTGTGGTCTGAGAGATGTGCCACTGCCGATTGAACCGGCGGGAAGGCAATTCTCCACTGGACCGTCCTGAGCCAGAAGACCGGCTCGTGGGTTGCATGGTTTGGCGAACGTCGCCGAACCGTTATCGGCTTGGTCCTCGCGATTTGGGACGGCCGGGTAAAGCAACTCCAGCGAGCCTCTTCCTCCGCGCATGCGCGCTATCGCGCCATGACGCGGGGCTGATCGCCTTCGCCTGTTGATGCCAATCCCTGGTTCTTCCCCGCTTTTTTTTGATGCCGCGCGAGGCAAGCGTTCTCTTTTCGTGCCGCGCGAATCGGCACCAGGAGCATTGACAATGCGTGGGAAGTTTTTTGTGCGAGCCGCACTGACGGCGGCCATCATCTCCGGCGCTGCGATGGCCAGAGTCGCGTCCGCGGGTTCATCGGTTGAGTTGGGTAATGGAACAGCCCTGAATATTCAGTCAACCGTAGGCAGCGGCAGCAATACCGCTTATCTCGCTATCGATTTCTCCAATAATACGCCGCCGGGACCGGCATACGCCTGGCAGTTTAATTATAATTCGACGGATGCTTCGGGAAGCCCAACCAGCGAAGCCGATATGTTGACAGCCGTCGCGGCCGAGGACCCCGAATTGACCGTCGTGGACGAGACGTATCCCGGCTTCATCGACAACTTTAATTATGGAACGAATATTGGAAGCGCCCAGGCTTTTGCAGCTTCAGATTATAGCTATTGGGCCAACTACATCGGTCAGTACGATTCAACTGATTCAACCTATGCAACGACCCAAAATGTCAATTGGCTCTTTGCGCCCTACGGCGAGGACGAGACAACGCTTGGCGATCTCTATGATGCCAATGGCGATGTGCTGGGGACGGGCGTGCAGGGTTTGCTGTACGGCTGGACGATCAATGGCGAATTTCAGACCACCAACCTGACGCCGGACTTGCCCATATCCGTGCCGGAGCCGGCATCGTTCGGATTGCTCGTGGTGGTGGGAGTAAGCCTGCTGATTGGCCGCAGGCGCTCGCCGGTTAGGTCATGAGCGCTCTCGCGAAAAAAATTGGCGGCGCCCATTTGGCTGATGAAGCGGTTTGGTCATCAGGCCGAAGATGCGCAGCTTTCACACTGATCGAATTGCTGGTGGCGATTGGCATCATCTCCATACTGGTGGCGATTCTGCTTCCGGCCCTGGCATCGGTGCATCTGGCGGCCAGGAACACGGTGTGCCAATCCAATCTGCGGCAGTTGGTGACCGCGTTCAATGCCTACGCCTCGGACAACCATGGCGCCATGATGCTGGTGACCAGTTATGTGACCGGGCCGCAGCCGGGATTAAACTGGTGGTTTGGAAAGGAATCGGGCTCCAGCATCAGCCAGCTCAATCAGCCATTGGATGTATCGCAGGGTTTTATTTCGCCCTATCTGGGCGGCAACATTCAAGGGGGATTGCAATGTCCGGATTTTCCTTATGACGATCCCCATTTCCGGCCGGCCTTTTCAACGTATGCGGCGGACTATGGATTGAACGCTTTTATCTCGCCCTATCCGAATGTCATACCCATGCGGCCCTATCCGCCGGCAGCTTCCGGCTTTCAAGTCACCCAGGTCAAACATTCCGCCACGACGGTGGTGTTCGCGGATGCCATCACCATGTCTGGAGTTTACGGGCCGCTGGTTTTTCAGGAACCGTTTTGGCTGGATATCGAGACCGGCCCGTATGGCGGACTGGTGCAGTGGAGACATCGGCGCATGGCCAATGTGGCGTATCTCGACAGTCATGTGGATCAAGTGAGCCAGCGCGACGGCAATGTGTTGTACCCGAGCGTGGCAGGTTCCGCGGCGGGGACGCTGACCACCGGCGATGTGGATGCGAACTCGCCGTATGGGAGTCCGCAGGCGCCTTAGGCAAAGAGAAAAGAATCATGCCGGATTTCTCCAGCATGATCCTGGTTGAATCCTAATGGATTCAACGCGCCGGCCTTCGTCTCAGCAGGCCGATGGCGAAGATGCCAAGAATCGCGCAACTCGCCGGTTCGGGCACGGCGTTCTCGTTCACGAATACGTCTTCCAAACGCACACCATCGGCGGGGAGGTCGTTGGCGTCGCCATTGAGCATCACGTAGTCGATCGAGCCCAATCCGCTGCCGGCGACGTCGAACCAGTTGCCTCCGCCTGATGTGCCGAA
>JBEKYH010000531.1:0-3246 GCA_049511115.1 Tepidisphaeraceae bacterium
CGCGACCTTCAAGATGCAATCATTATCTCATTGATTAACAGCATGTTACGTCAATACTGCCGAGGGGCAGATTGTCGGTTGATTTCCCGGTGCCACCCCCGTGCCACCGCAGACCCCAGCGGGGAGTTGAGGGGGGTGGAGCGCGTCGCCATTGCCGGATGGGAAGGGAAGGGGGGGGGTATGCCGCGATTGTCTACGTTCGTGCCAAACGTAATCCAGTCGATAGCCGTAATTTTCACTTTTTTGAAATCAGGTCCGGCCACCCCACAACTTCGGACAATGCCGCCGAACGTTTGGCTTGATCGAATAACCAGCGCCGTCCTTCTCACGGATTAGCCATCCGCCCGTTGCCTTATTCAATTCGGCCAGCGGGTTGGGGCGTGGTACCTCGATTTCTGGTCCAGATGTTCCATGTGATCGGTAAGAGGTCGCGTTCTCCGGCGTGTGACCAATCACGAACACGCATTCCAGAAGTTGCTGCGCCCACAGCGCAAGCCCATCAAATTTCGTGCGAACGTCTTCAAAGTCTTCTTCGTTTGTTCGGGGCTTTTTGATTTGCTCCAGTAGACTCGCCTCGCGTTCCTTCGACGCTTGAACGATCGTGGAGTGCTGGCTGATTTGCTCGCGCTCCATTGCCGGCGGTGTTCTAATCAGCCAGAAGATAAAAATCGGGACATAGAGCAATGCAGACGCCAACAATACCGCCGCCTCCCATGTCAAGTGTTCAACGCCCATTGGACCCAAGCCCCGTGTCGTTAGCAGGTAAACCGCGATGATGAAGAACAAAAACTCGAAGACCTTTTGCACCCAGCCATGAGGAAAAATACGGTGCATCGTGTGCTTGTGCGCTTCCCTTATGACCCGCCCCCAATAGGAAGATGGTTCCGGCATGACAGCAATCTCCGACTCTCAATATCGGAGATTTGCCGGGAAACGCGAGAATTAACGGCGCGGTGTGGATCACGGCGTCGGCCCTCCCGGCAACTGGTCAATGAATTTGGGCGGATCGTCCGGCGGCAACGGCTTCTTTGGCGTGAAGCTCACGTTGATGATGAAGTTTGTCTCCGCCGTCTGTTCAATCTCCGCCTTGCTCAACCCGAATGTGCGAAGCAACAGGTCATAGGCATGAAGCCGGTCGCGGTCCCGTTTCGCGTTCTTGGCCAGGTCATGCAGGTCGGCGACGATTCCCCGCGCCGTCGCCGGCGTGAAAAACTCCGTCACCGCGCCGGCCCAAATCTCTTTGACGGCCTGGGCCTTCGCCGTCATTTTGTTGCCCGGCCCGCCGGGATTTCCTTTCACAAATCTGCCGCGCGGGTCGCGGGCAAGGTCGTGGTTTTCGCCGTTTCCATTGTGATTAGTATCGTCGGTATTCATGTTACCATCCTACCCCAGCGCGATCGCTTCGGCCTCGGCCAGTTGCCGCGTCAAGTCCTTAATTTCCTGCCGGATTTGCTCGGCCACCCATTGCTCCTCGCTGATTGCCGAACGCTCGCCGCCGTCTTCCCATCGGTTCGCGGCTTCTTTTATCTTTTCCAACTTGGCGTTGGTTTTGAGCATCATTTCCCACAACTCGTTGTGGCCGTAGAAGTTCTTCCGGTCGAGGATGTCTGCCGCCCACCCCTGGGCGGCCATGAGTTCCAGCATGATCGGCTTAAGTTTTTCGACTTCGGCGTTGTAAACGTCGCGCGGACGGGGACGGGCCAATCGCTCGGCTTCCATTCGGGCCTGAACTACAGGAGCAACGTCGCGGAGACGACGCCCGGCGATGTAGAGCAACCATTTCAAAACCGGAACCGGGCCGGGCGAACGATGCTCCAGCAGTCGCACCTTATCGCCGTAGGTTTTGTTCTGCTTGTGTGTTTTCTCTAGCGCCGCGTCTTTCGCACGCCATGCCGCAAGCTGCCGGTATCGGCGTTCGCGCTCGCTGTCTAAATCCTCCGTGGCAATCGGATTGTCCGGCGGTATCGGCTCGGCCATATCAGCCGTCGCCGTCGTGGCCGCTATCGGTTGCACGATACAACCGATAGCCACGCCGGCGGCGGTGGCATCGGCGGCCGTCGCCTCAGCCGTTGCCGGCGTGGCCGCTGGCGGTGACACGATGGCACCGCCAGCCACACTCTCAGAAATGGGGGTGTTTCCCGTTGGTTCGGATAGATCACTCATTGCGTGTCCCTTTGCTGGAGTCCAGCGTAATCAGTAATGGCAAAAATCTTTTGGCCGCCCGCCAAGCCGAGGCGAGGGCTTCAAGTCGCTCCGCCGCTTCGGCGTCGGCTCTTTCGGCGGCGCTGTCCAGTCGCGTGGCCAGCTTCGCGGCGAGAGCGGCAATTCCTTCGTCCGGCTCGTCTAGTAGCGGCCCTTCGGCCAGAAGCGTAGTCAAACGCGCTGGCCTGCAATCTCGTCGCCTGCTCATTGTGGCCCCTTCACTTCCGCCAGGCCGAACGAGCGCGATATGCCGCCTCATCCGCGAGCCGCTTCTGTTCGCGCTCATGCACTTCGGCGACTTCGCGGCGAAGTTGTCTCAGAAACTTTTCCCCGGCAGGGGTGGATTTCACATCGGGACGGTTGTCGCTATCACGATTGGGATACATGGGATTCCTCTCTGCCGGGTTGACCGGCGTTGGGATGGCGTCTCGCATCGAGCCGCACGGGACAAAAATTGGCTCAGTCATGTTTAACTCCGTTGGTATCGGAGGAAACGGGCGGCCCGAGGCGGATGCAACGCAATTTGAAACGCCTCAGTCCGATTTTGAGCAATTGACGAACGCGCAGGTCAGGGTGAACGTCATCGGGCAATGCCCTGAACGTCAAAACCCATTCCGAGGCGTCTGGCGAGGGCGGAGAGAGAGTCTGGTGGGTCTGGTGAGTGTTTTCCAGCCCAATACACCTTTTAATACGCTCTGTTTTTCTCGCGTGGGTAGCAGGGAAAACAGTCACTAGAGTCTCCACACTCACTGTTCACCTCCATTATTTGCGGAAAAAACCCTCCAAGTGGCACCGGCGCTATTCCTTCGACTGTGGTCAATGTCCAGATAGCGGTCGCTGACCACGCGCCGGCGGAAGCTCCGCAGTCGATTTCCGATGGCTCGAACCATCGGCGGTTTGCCTGGGGGGCTGCCTACAAGCGCCTCGAGCGCGGATCGCATGGCGACGGATGGGGGATCAATAGGTGGAAATTCGCGGGCATACAGTCGGCTGACTATTTCCGAAACGACGAACCCCAAATTGTGAGGATCGTACTGTTGAGCG
>JBEKYH010000532.1:0-3220 GCA_049511115.1 Tepidisphaeraceae bacterium
GATTCAGCAGCGCGGCGTGGGTGTCACCGCCCTCAACGCGCAAGGGCCGCTGGATGTCACCGCGCTGTTGCGCTTTATTGAGCTGGTCTCCTATCAGCGCTTTGACACGGTGCTGAGTTTCCTCGTTCATGCCAACGCGGTCGCCGCGGCGGCCTCGCCGTTTTGCCCTGGGGTGAGGTTTCTTCAATCCATCCAGACGACGCAGCGTCATCCGCGCTGGCATTGGTGGGTGCAGCGGGTCGCGCAGCACCGGGCCGATCGGGTGATCGTGCCGTCGCCGTCGGTGGCGGACGTGGCCCATCGCTGGGCGGGGGTGCCTGATGCGAAGATTGCCATCGTGCACAACGGCATCGACATACCTGACGCGCCGCCGGCGGCCCCTTCGCCGCAGTTGCCGCATCGGGTGGTCTTCCTGGGGCGGCTCGATCCCGTCAAGCGCCTGCCCGATCTGCTGGCGGCGATGCCGCGCCTGCGCGGATTTGCCCGGCTGGATATTTACGGCGAAGGCAGCCAGCGGCCGCTGCTGGAGCGGAGAATTGAAACACTGGGGCTGCGCGAGAGCGTGACTCTTCATGGGGCGGTCAACCATCCGGCGGAGGCCCTGCGCGGGGCGGAATTGCTGGTATTACCGTCAGAAGCGGAAGGGTTTGGCATGGTACTCATCGAGGCGATGGTCGCGGGCGTGCCGATCGTTGCCACCGATGCTCCGGGAATACGCGATGTGGTGCGAGACGGTGTGACGGGGTTGCTGGTGCCGGTCGGCGCTCCGGCGGCGATGGCGGCGGGTATTCGTAATGTGCTGGAGGATCAGAACCTGCGGCATTCGATGATTGCGGCCGCCTGGGCGGATGTGCAAAAGCGCTTCACGTGGCATGCCGCGATTGCGCAATATCGAAGATTGCTGCGGGTTTGATTAAAGGGAAATTGCGGCGATGTCCGATAATACCCATTGCGGCTGTGGGGAAGGCACACTGGAGGCGCTGGGCGGTTTGACATGCCGCCCGATCTGCTTAAGATCGCTCTCCTTCCCGGGAACGTCCGCAGAAGAGATGATTCATGATCGTTGACTGTCACACGCATGTCTGGCAATCGCCGGACCAGTTGGGCCAATTGGACTTGGGCGATCTGCCCAAGCCCCCGGGCCGGCGCATCATGCGCCCCGCAAGCGGCGGGCGCCTCCCCTGGCGTTCGATCCCTGCCGCCGATGCCGACCATCACTGGTCGCAAAGTTCCCTGGTCGACAAGTCCATCGTTCTGGCCTTTAAGAGCCGGTATCTGCGCGCCGAAGTTCCCAACCGGTATGTCGCGGATTACGTCAATAAATTTCCCGAAAAATTGATCGGGTTTGCCGGGATCGATCCCACCGAGCGCACGGCCCTTGATGAGCTGCGCGCCTGCCGCGATGGATTGCAGTTGCGCGGAATCACCCTCTCGCCGGCCAATCAGGATTTTCATCCGACGGATAGTCGGGCCATGCGGATTTATGCCGAGGCGGAGCGCTTGGGTATGCCGATTTTACTGCACCCGGTCGGTCCCTCGACGGCGGAATCGAAACTCGATTTTGCCCGGCCCTATCTCTTCGATGAAGTGGCCCGCAGTTTCCCCAATCTGCGCCTGGTGATTGCGCAGATGGGCCAGCCGTGGGTTGATGAAACAATCTGCATGTTGGGCAAACATGCCAATGTGTATGCCGATGTGAGCGGTTTGCTCCTGCGCCCCTGGCAGGCGTACAACGCGCTGGTGCTGGCGCATCAGCATCAGGTGATCGATAAGCTGCTCTTTGGCAGCGATTTTCCACACACCTCGGCGACGGAGTGCATCGAGGCGCTTTACAGCATCAATCAAGTTGCCCAGGGAACGAGCCTGCCGATCGTGCCGCGCGAGGCGCTGCGCGGGATCGTCGAGCGCGAGGCGCTGAGCCTATTGGGGTTGATTTGAGCAGGGTTGATCTGAACTCGCCAAGGCGGATTTCACGGGGCGGGGAGCCGATTTAATATGAACATGGGAAGGCAGGTGTGGGTTTGCGTCTTCGCGCCGTTGTTCCTGGCTGGATTCTCATTGCTGGGCGGGTGCAGCACCCAGCATAACAGCCTGACCATGGCGAGCCTGGACCGGCGGCACGATTTCAACCAGACCTTTTCCCACGCCTATGCGGCTTTCGATGACAACGGCGATTACGACATTGTGCTGGTCCACGACGCCGCCGCGGCTTCGCCGACCGATGGCAACGGCGCCGTGCGCCCGGCCGAGGTGACGCCGCGGCAGGTGGTGCATATCCGCGTCTTCTGGATTCCCGAGCGCGGCGCCAAGATGGATCATCCGGTGGCTACAAACGCCGCGTTTCGTTGGTACGTCTTTGGCGACAGGGCCGACGATTCCGTGGATTACCTTGAATACTCCGGCAGCGCGCTGGTGATGGTCAGCGACGACGGCAAAACCGCCTGGGCCAGCGTGCGCGGCGCGATTTTGAAGCTGGGCGCCCGACAGGGCGACATGGCCGACCCGCTTGGGCCGTCCACGGTAACCGGGGATATCACGGCTCTGGTGAACCGGCAGCGCGTCGATGAGGTATTGAACGACGTTAAAGCCATCGGAGCAGGTCCGAACGTGCAGGCGGCCAGCGGCGGGAATTAAAGAAATGTAATTGAACCGCGGAGGCGCGGAGGTCGCAGAGATTGAAAATCGAGAATCAGCGTTTACTCCAGGCGATTCCTTGGGAATAGAATGGGGTATGAAGGTTTGCTTCAGTTTTTGACAATTAAGGTTTTCTCCGCGTCCTCTGCGCCTCTGCGGTTAAATCGTTTTGATTGGAGAACGGCCGTGCCGATTTACGAATATTCCTGTCCCTCGTGCGATGAGAAGTTTGAGCGACTGGTGAAGTCGATGTCGAGCCAGGAGGCGGTCGAGTGCCCCAAGTGCGGGTCGAAAAAGACCAAACGGGCTCTGAGCGTCTTCGCTGTCGGGGCGGAATCGAGCAAGTCTTCGGAGTCGGCCGCCCCGGGCATGTGCGGCCGCTGCGGCGGGCCGGGACCTTGCGGGATGAATTGACGTTCAACGAAACTGCGCGGCTTCAACCGCCTCCGCTGCCCACCATATCCGCCTGCGGGGCGGTCATGCGGATCGGGTCCAGCGCCTTTTGCAATTCCGCTTCTCCCAGGACTTTTTTCTCGACAGCCACCTGCCGCACGGTCTTGCCGCCTTTCATGCTTTCCTTGGCGAT
>JBEKYH010000533.1:0-3203 GCA_049511115.1 Tepidisphaeraceae bacterium
AGCCGGTGAAAGAGCCGCTTCAGACGGGCATCAAATCAATCGACTCGATGATTCCCATCGGCCGCGGCCAGCGCGAGCTGATCATCGGCGACCGCAAGACCGGCAAGACCGCCATTGCCGTCGACACGATCATCAATCAAAAGGGCCTGGGCGTTAAATGCTTTTACGTCGCGATCGGCCAGAAGGAATCGAGCGTCGCGGCCGTCGTCGAAGTGCTCCGCGCTAACGGCGCGATGGAATACACGACGGTCGTCGTCGCCGGCGCGGCTGATCCCGCCCCGATGCAGTACATCGCCCCCTACGCCGGCTGCGCCATGGCCGAATACTTCATGTGGAAGGGTCAGGCCGCCCTGTGCGTGTACGACGACCTTTCCAAACAGGCCGCCGCTTACCGGCAATTGTCATTGCTCCTGCGCCGTCCGCCCGGCCGCGAGGCGTATCCCGGCGACGTGTTTTACTTGCACAGCCGCCTGCTGGAGCGCGCCGTCAAACTCTCCGCCGATAAGGGCGGCGGCAGCATCACGGCTCTGCCCATCATCGAGACCCAGGAAGGCGAGGTCTCGGCGTACATTCCCACCAACGTCATCAGCATTACCGACGGGCAGATTTACCTGGAGCCCGACCTCTTCTTCGCCGGCGTGCGTCCGGCCATTAACGTCGGTATTTCCGTCTCGCGCGTGGGCGGAAACGCCCAGACCAAGGCGATGAAAAAGATCGCCGGTTCGTTGCGTCTGGACCTGGCCGCTTACCGCGAACTGGAAGCGTTCGCTCAGCTTGGAACGGAACTGGACAAAGCTACGCAATCGCAGTTGGATCGCGGGGCTCGCCTGGTGGAACTGCTCAAGCAGCCGCAGTACAAGCCGATGACCATGGACCAGGAAGTCATTGTCATCTACGCCGGCACGCAGCGGCCGGCGAAGGATCAACCCGGCTATCTCGACGATATTCCCCTGCATCGCGTGCAGGAATTCCAAACCGCGCTATTGGCCTACGTGGATAGTTCCGCCCCGGACCTGCGAAAATCCTTGGCCGATAAGAAGGAACTGACTGCAGAGATCGAAGCCACCTTGAAGAAGGTTTTGGCGGATTTCAAGGCTAAAGGGTGGAAGAAGTAGGATGAAGGGGTGACACGGTGACAAGGTGATTCGAATGGTCACCTTGTCACCCCCTCACCCCCTCACCTTGTCACCTTGTCCAAGCCTTACCCGCCAATAAACTTCCCCGACGCCGATTATCCCCACAACCCAAGCGCCTTTTCCTCGTCGCCGCGCCTATGATCCTGCCAGGTGTTACCAGGGTCATAGTCGTTCATGGCCAGACAGTCGTCCCATCTTCACTCCTTAATCCTCCCAAAATCCTTATCGGAACGCTTCAAACCTTTCAGAGTGGCCCTTCGTAACGCACATATGCGTAAGGTCCGGGAAGGGAACGCGTCAGCCAGGGGTCAAATAGTTTGGCGTCTGAACCGTTGTAAGGAGGAAGGTTGTGGGAAACCTTATGTTTGGCGCGCTTTCCATTCCGTTACGTATCGGCCGGCAAGGGGGACGAGCTATGAGTGAAACTGTTGGGCCCGTCAAATCGGCTGAAGCCTCGCCAACCAGTTTGTTCGGCTATGAAGTCGTCGAGTTTCTCGGCGAAGGGGCGGGGAGCCTCATCTATGCCGTGAGCGACCCGGCCACCAAGCAGGTGTATGCGCTCAAGCATGTGGTCGTCAAAACGGAGAAGCAGCTTCGCTTTGCCGAGCAGCTCATCAATGAATACGAAGTTGGCAAGCAGATCAACAGCCCGCTTGTGCGGCGCGTGTTTGATGTAAAGGTGAATCGGACGCTGCTGCGCAAGATCACCGAAGCCGCGCTCATCATGGAATTGGTGGACGGCACCCCCATGGACCAACAGCCGCCGCAAACCGTGCACGAAACGCTGGCCATTTTCAGCCAGATCGCGCAGGCTCTTGGCGCGCTGCACGCGCATGGGTTTATCGATTGCGATTTCAAGCCCAACAATGTGCTGCTCTGCTCGGATGGAACATTGAAGCTGATTGACCTGGGGCAGGCATGTCCGGCCCTGACGGTCAAGCAGCGCATCCAGGGGACGCCGGATTACATCTCGCCGGAGCAGGTCAAATGCGAACCCGTCACTGCCCGGACGGATGTGTTCAATTTCGGGGCGACGTTGTATTGGGCGCTGACCGGCAAGGCCCTGCCAACGCTTTTCACGCTCAAGAAGGGTGAGAACAGTTTCCTGCTGGATCAGGCCATGCCCTCGCCGCACGATCAGAACCCGAAGGTGCCAGTGCCGCTGTCCAATCTGGTGATGGAATGCGTGCGCACCAATCCGGCCAAGCGGCCCGGGGATATGGCGGAGCTTTCGCGGCGGCTGGAGCTGATGAGCATGAGCCTGGCGCGAGGGAATGGTTCGCAGGCGGCTTCGGGGTGATTGGTGCCTGAGCGGGATTCCATCCATCGTCAAAACTCATTCTTGGATTTAGCCCCAACGGGGCGACTGGAATGTAGCCACGGGTGAAGCGCAGCGCAACCCGTGGAAGAAATACGCACGCCGAATCTTCTCGCCCCATAGCGGGCGAAGGAAACTTTGAACTGTCAAATCGCTGCGTTCGCAAGGCGGCGCTCCGCCGCCCCCGCCGGGGCGGGTTTGTGATTCCTCCATCGGTCCACGGGTTGCGCTTCGCTTCACCCGTGGCTACAGACCGTCGCCCCGTTCGGGGCGAAATAGCAATCGAAGCTCTTCCGTTGACGGCCCCTCCCCTAGGCATATACTCCGCTCCCGTCGCCGTTGATTGTTGTTCATATCGCTTCCCGCGGAGTTGAAATGATCACTGCCCGCCGCGCTGCTTGCAGCGCCGTTTGCGTTGTCGCAATGTTATTGATGGGCGCGTGTACCCATGAAACGCCATCGAATCCGTCCCAGGGCCTTGCGGCGGCGCCGGGGGATACCGGGCAGGCGCTGTTCAATGACGGGTGGCTGTTCAGCCTTTCCAACACCGACGCCTCAGCAGCGAGCTTTGATGACAGTTCGTGGCGCAAGCTTGATCTGCCGCATGATTGGTCGGTGGAAGGGCCGTATGACGGGAAGTGGGCCGCGGCGACGGCGTTCCTCCCCGGCGGTATTGGCTGGTATCGCAAGCACTTCACTTCGCCGTTGAGCGGAGATCAGGAGTTGATCATTCGCTTCGACGGCGTTTA
>JBEKYH010000534.1:0-3194 GCA_049511115.1 Tepidisphaeraceae bacterium
TGAGGCTTGCAGGGTCTCGTAATTCATAGGGCAAGCAAAGACTATACATCAGACAAAGTAGACTATACATTGGAGCCTATGCCCAGGCATGGTGGAACGTGGGATTCCGGTGCGCGCCAACAGCGAATGTCTGCACTGCTCGACTCCATCAAAAACAAGCTGGTGGTTTCTTGTCAGGCCGCCCCCCAGGACCCTCTGGAAAATGTCGATGCCCTTCGCAGGATCGCACTGGCTTCGGTCACCGGCGGAGCCGCGGGCTTGCGCCTTAACTCGGCGGAATGCATCGCTGCCGTCCGCCCCGACACGAATCTTCCCATTATCGGTATCGAAAAGGCTTACCTGAACGGCCGCTTGCGCATCACGCCGGATTTTGCAAGCGCGGCCGCATTGGCTGATGCCGGTGCAGACATTATCGCCCTCGACTGCACCGATCGAGCTTGGCCTGGTGGTGAACCCTGGCGGCAGTTGGTTGAGCGGATTCGCGGCGACCTGCATTTGCCTGTTCTCGCCGACATCGCGACTCTCGAAGAGGCGTTGTCCGCGGCGGCAGCAGGCGCCGATTTGATTGGGACCACGTTGAACGGTTACACCGAGCAGACCCGCAATGCCAAGGGGTTCAATTGGACCTTGCTGGCCGATGCGGTGTTGCAGACCGGGCTGCCGGTGGTCGCCGAGGGACATATCTCCAACCCCAGCGAAGCGAAACGGGCCATCATGGCAGGCGCCTGGTGCGTCGTGGTGGGTTCCGCTATCACGCGCCCGGGTAAAATCACCGCCGGTTTTGTGCAAGCGATCCGAAGCACTCGCGACAGCAATCCCGCAATCGCCGTGGATATCGGAGGAACTTCCATCAAAGCAGGGCTGGTTGATCGCACCGGCCGCATCGACGCTCCCATGAGGGTTCCGACGCAGGCGCAGGGCGGCCGCGATGCAATCGCCGGCGCCGCCGTCAAAGTCATCGAGCAAGTGCTTCTCTATGCCCAGCAGAAAAATATCGAGCCCATTGGTTTGGGCATTGCCAGCGCGGGCGTGGTGGACAGCCGCACCGGCGCAATTTTTGCCGCCACAGAAAACCTGCCGGGATGGTCGGGCTTTGACCTGCGTACATTTGCCGGGAATCGATTTCAACTCCCGACCCGGGTGGAAAACGATAGCCACGCAGCCGCGCTCGCCGAACTATATTTCGGATCCGGCCGCCCGTTCGACAGCCTGGTGGCCATCACCATTGGAACCGGTTTAGGTGGAGGCGTCATTCTCAACCGCAAACTGGTACGTGGAAACCTGGGCTTTGCAGGAAGTTTTGGTCATTCGACGATTCGCCCGAATGGCCGCCCTTGCAGCTGCGGACGAGCCGGTTGCCTGGAAGCCTATGTTTCCGCCGGCGCGCTGGCACTGGAGTACAGAGACCGGTCCGCTGCGGATCACGATCCGGGAATCGACGACGCTGCCTTGGCGCTCGAGGTAGGCCGGCGGGCCCTCGCCAACGAGCCCACTGCGCGCGAAGCTTATTCGGCGTTGGCTGACTATTTGGCGGAAGGGGTGGCCAACGTCTTCAACGTCTTTGACCCGGAAGTCGTGATTCTTAGCGGCGGTCTGGTGGAAAACCATCACGAATTCGTTGCAGAGGTTGAGCGGAGGGTAGCGCGGATGCTGCACTTTGGCGCGCTGCGCAAACCTTGCGTCCGGCTCTCCTCAGCCGGTCACCAGGCAGGCCTTCTGGGAGCTGCCGCGGCGGTGTTTCAGTTGCAAGAGGAGTGAGGCTCGTAGCCTTGGCCATGCCCAACCGGCGTGGGCTACACTTGTCCTATCCAGTATGGCTGGCTCGGAAAAGGTATAGAACTTATGGTCGCGTATGAAGGCAATCAATCCGACGCCCTGTTGACGGCCAGGATCAACAAAAATAATCCGGAACCTGCCTATCTGCAGATTGCAGCCGCGGTCAAAGCGTTGTTGAAAGCGGGAAAGATTCCCTCCGATACGGCCATGCCCCCCGAGCGTGTATTGGCAGAGCGATTTGGTGTCAGCCGAATGACCATGCGGCAAGCCAACGACATACTGGAACGCGAAGGTTTGATCAATCGCCAGCGGGGACGTGGGACTTTTGCCGCCCAGAACCGTATCGTCAAGCAAGAGCAGGAGACGCGAAGCTTTACCGAGGAGATTCGCAGGCGTGGGGGAGTGCCCTCGTCTCGCGTGATCTCGTTCAAAACCATCGATGCGCCGGTCCAGGCGGCTCAGTTCTTTGGCGTTGGACCTAAAGAGCCTCTCTATGCAATCGAGCGGGTTCGTTTGGCAGACAATGTTCCCATGGCCTTCGAATCGACACAGATTTTGGCCCGCCTCTGCCCAAACCTGGAACGCTTCAACCTGGCGGACTACTCGCTTTACCAGATCCTGGAAGAAAATTATGGCATTCAATTGGCCAGGAGTGTCGAGGAGCTCTCGGCGATCCAGCCATCGGCGTTACACCGCAAGATGCTGAAAACGCGTCAAAACTCCGCCGTGTTATTGGTGCGGCGAAAAACTTACACCGTCGAAGGCAAGCCCCTGGAACTGGCTACAACTGCTTATCGGGGTGATTTGTACACTGCCGTGGTCTACTCTTCCAGGCCGCGCAAGCAGCTAGTCTCTGCCATCCACTAAAAAGGCACGCCTCTGTACCGCGAAGTATCTGTCTTGAAAACGTAGGGCTCATTCGTATATCGCGCGCGCCATCCGGGTCGCGAATTTCCCCGGCTCTCTGCATCTCATCGGAGTTTGATTGTTGACGCCGAACTTAGTTCAGTAGTATAGCTCTACTATAAGTGGTCTATACCTATTGGTCAGCCGATGAAGATCGTTCATCGGATCAAAGCGGGCGTTTACCCCGCGCACGACAAAAATGAGCTTGATTGCATTGGGCGTGGGACGTTCCGGCGTTCGGCGTAAAGCGAGCCGGTCAAGCCCACAGAAAAACCTTGACAACGATCGGGGCCTCCTGTAAATACCATCTCAACGATGTGAACAGAATTCACGACGACATAAACAATACGAATATCATTCAGTACCCAGGGATCAAGGGACCAAGCCACAAGGTAGCAAGCCCGCATCGATTCACGAAAAGTTGTGAACGACGCGGGATAGTCGCGTTAAAGCGCACCTCAACGGCAAGGTTCAACAAATTAAACACTTGAGGGAGTGCCTTTTGATGGCCG
>JBEKYH010000535.1:0-3179 GCA_049511115.1 Tepidisphaeraceae bacterium
CGAGTTTACGGCGCGGCGGGCGTGAGGTTCACGACAGATTTCTGGAAAGTGGACGACGAGGTGGACAGTGATCTGTTCGACCTGCATCGCATGAGGCACGTCATCGAGCCGGAAATCAACCTCTATACCAGCGGCGAAACCGTCGACCGGGACCAGCTTTATATCTACGATGAAAATGTGGATGGGATTTCCGACGTTTCGGCAATTGAAGGGGCGCTGCACCAGCGCTGGCAGACCTACCGGGGCGCGCCGGGGCGTCAGGAGAGCGTGGATTTCCTGACGTTTAACGTGTCGGCGGACGTTTACACGAATCCACCCACAGACGCGGGATTGCTCCCGGATAAATTCCGGGGATTGTATTTTGCGTCGTCGCCGGAGACCTCCATCCCACGCGATGCGATTAACAGTGATGCGACGTGGTTGATCAGCAACAGCACGGCGCTGCTGGCCGACGCGGAATACAATGTGGATCATGAGACGCTTGCGACTGGGTCGGTCGGGATGTCTGTGCAGCGCCTGGACCGCTTGAGCTACTATTTCGGACTTCGCTACATCGAGCCGCTGGACAGCGACCTGGCAACGTTTACGGCGCAGTATCAACTATCCACAAAATATGCACTTGAATTTACGCAAAGCTATGATTTCAGTCAGAGCCAGGATGTCAGTTCGGAGTTCGGCATTATCCGTGCATTCGATACCGTGACGGCCAAGTTGACGGTATTCTCGGATTCTACGACGGGAGACAATGGCGTGACATTCAATATTTTCCCGACCGGACTTGGACCGAGCGTATCGTCCGAGGGCAAGTCGGTTACCAATAATCCGCATTGAGGCTAGAGGCGCATCATGGCCGACGAGCTGTTCACCATTCAGCAGGAGAAATCGGCGCGGGTGGTGGAGCTGCGGTTTCGGCCGGAAATGGACGCGCTGCTGATGGACGGCCTGTTGGACGCGGTGGCGGTGGAACTGGATCGCGCGGCGGGGGCGGGCTGGGTGCTCGATTTATCGAATGTCACCTACCTGAACAGCGCCGGGCTGGGGATGCTGGTGAATATCCGGCAGAAAGTGAAACAGTCGCGCGGGAAGCTGGCGATTTGCGGACTTTCGCCGCGGATGATGGACCTGTTCAAATCCTGTTGCCTGGAGCGGCTGTTTTTGATTGTCAAAACGCGGTCCCAGGCGCTTGCCGAAGTACTGTAATTCGTAATTAGATCAAAATTTGGTCACACGGCGCGGGGACCGATCAGCGAAATCATGCGGCCGGTTAAGCCGGCTTCGCGGCGGTGGGAGAAGAATTCGCCCTTGTCGCGGAACGTGCAGCGGTCGGAGCTGTCGATTTTGTCTTCCTCAATCCCCTTGGTTTGGAGTTGGCGGAAGATGGCCAGGCGAAGATCGACGTGGCCCTTGCCGTTGGGTTGGCGCGTGATGATCGGGGGAGCATCGCCGAAAAGAGCGGCGAAGGCGTCCAGGACTTCCGGTCCGACTTCAAAGGCGTGTGGGCCAATGCACGGGCCGATGGCGGCGTGAAGGGCTTTGCCGGGATGGAACTGGCGCAATTGGGCGACCGCAATGGGGACAATTTCCGCCACAACGCCGCGCCAGCCGGCGTGGACGGCCGCAACGGCGAGGCCGTCCTCGGTGCAGAGGAGGATCGGGGCGCAGTCTGCCGTGCGCACCGAGGCGAGTTGGGCGGAGCTGGTGGAAATAATGCCGTCGGCCTGGGTGGAATTGTCCCAGGGTCCCTCGGGGGTGGCGACAATGACGCGGTTACCATGGACCTGATGGACGCGCAGGACCTCATACTGAGCGGGGGAAAAGGCGTTTTTCAGCAGGCGGCGGTGATTCTCCGTGATTGCTTCGAGAGGATCGCGCTGGTCGAATCCGGCGGGGTTGCCGAAATTGAGGGAATCAAAGGGAGGGGCGCTGACGCCGCCGATGCGAGTGCTAAAGGCATGTTGAACGCCAGCGGCTTCGAGGGCCACGGAATGATACCAGACAGCATTGGGGGATTCTGTTCGGAGTAGTTTCACGCTTCCACCCAAATTAACCAGTGGCGGAGTTATCGCAATGCCGTCGGCAACCCATCGCCAACCGCCGCCACGCGTGTTATTGTAAGGATTATGCCCTCCAAACGGCGGCGGATTGCAGTATTCCCCGGACAGTTCGACCCCATCACCAACGGCCATCTGGACATTATCCGTCGTGGTGCCGAGCTGTTCGAGGAGTTGATTGTAGCCGTCGGCGTAAATCCCGAAAAACGGGAGCTTTTCTCGTTGGATGAGCGGGTTGAGATGATCCGCGGCCTGGTGAAGGACATGCGGCAGGTGAAAGTTCAGAAATACACGGGTCTTACCGTGGATTTCGTCAAACGGGCCAAGGCATTGATCCTGGTGCGGGGGATCCGCGATGTGTCGGACCTGCGGCATGAGTTCCAGATGGCTCAGGTCAACCGTGCCGTAGGCCACATAGAGACGGTTTTCATGATGACTGGCGAGCGATATGCGCTTATCAGCAGCAGCCTGATTCGGCAAATCCTGGCCATGGGGGGAGATGTTCGTGCTTTGTCAGGGGTGCTGCCCGCGTTGGTGATCGATCGGCTGGCAGAGTGCGGAAAAGAAGAATTGAAATAAGGAAATATTTGCATTGACTCAAGGCTGGGGAAGAATTACAAGTAGAAGCTCAATTGTCGGCGGCGGTCGCCGACTTCACACCTGGATAGTCGCGGAGTAGAACGAGCTTTAGCGGTTGGCGGAAGAGCCTGGGATTTCCGGGTTCAAAAAACGGCATTATATTTTTTTCATACCGTCTTAGCCTCCCTCGATGGCGATTTCTCATTTCGCGGCGCTTCCTGAAAGGAGCTTCTTTATGAAGCGCACGTGTATCCGGAAGGGTTTCACCCTGGTGGAACTCCTCGTCGTCATCGGGATCATCGCGTTGTTGATCTCGATTCTGTTGCCCAGCTTGAATAAGGCGCGCGAAACGGCCAATAAGGTCAAATGCGCCAACAATCTCAAGCAGATCGGCATTGCGATCCAGTTGTACGCCAATGACAACAAGGGCGCGTATCCGCGCACCCAGTACAACCCTGCCACGACCGTCACGGGGTCGCCGGATTGCTCGAATAACGGGAACACGGCCTCGGACCCGTTTTCGCTCGCTGCCACCCCGGCATGGCCGAC
>JBEKYH010000536.1:0-5361 GCA_049511115.1 Tepidisphaeraceae bacterium
GAATTTGCAAACGTCGTCTTTGAGCTGGGAATAGGTGACGGTGCGGAGGCGGCCGCCCTTGCCGGGGGAGGTTTCGGGTTCGCCTTCCCAGATGATGGCGGGTTTATTCCCGCGGCCGGCGGTGACTTGGCGGTCGAGGCAGTTATAGGCCACGTTGGTCTTGCCGCCGACGAACCATTTCGCGAAGGGGAGGTTCCAATCCAGGGTCTTGGACCAGGGGGAAAACCAATGCAATTCCCGCGCGACATCGGACCAGAAGGCTTCTGGTTCCTCGATGCTGCGCTGGTAGAGGCGGTCATAGTCGGCCCGCGATTTGATGTGGGCCGCGGCGCTGAAGGCGGGGTCGGGGGGAAAAAGGCGGTTTTCCTGGAGGGAGGAGACGATATTCGGCTGGGATTCGTCCATGACGCGATATTAACATTGCATTTGCAGGACGCAAAACGAAACTGGAGGGGAGATTGGCGGAATTAGCGTTTTCGGTGTGCGGGAAGAGGAATGAACGCTGAGGCGCGGAGGCGCAGAGGAAGAGAAGACGGAGGACGGAGTTTTGAGCTATGGCGTGGCAGGATTCCGGCGACGATTCGAGTTTGGATGACCGGGAGCTTCCGGATCCTTCGGATATGGATCAGGGGGGCGAGGATGATGCGCCGGATGGGGCGGAGCCTTGTCCGAATTGTGGGCGGTATATTTATGAGGATTCGGCGTTTTGCCCGCATTGCGGGTATACGCCGGGGGCGAGTTTTTGGAATCGCAAGCCGGTTTGGATTGTGTTTGGGGTGATTGTTTGTTTGGCGATTATGGCGTGGTTTTGGATTCTTTGATGGCCTGGCGTTGAGATTTATGGAGGCGGAGCCTGAGACTTGAGGAACTCGGCCGGTTGCTTTGCCGTCATGATAGAGAGTTCCGGAGCCAATTGCTTTAGCAATTGGCCGGCTTGGCTTGTTGCGGCGCCGAGGTTGAGAATCCGTGTTTCCCATGTCACGAGATATCGGGCTTTGGCGTGGAGAGCCAAGTTGAAGAGGTGGTCGTCATCGGGGTGCTGGGGCCAGGTGTATGCCTGCGGCACATCGTTGAACATCGTCGCCAAAACACTCGGTTTATGCAGGAAATGAGTGACGCGCGCGACGGGTGTGACGCTCAATTGTGGCGAAAGGCGAAGAACCCTCACCCCAACCCTCTCTCCCTGAGTACATGGAGAGGGGTAAAGTTTTTGGTTCGACTTACTCTGCCATTGAATTGAGCGGGGTTTTCAGGCTTGCCAGGGCCGATTTTATCGGCCTAATCGCTGGTTAAGTGCGCCACCTCACTTTCCGATCTGATGCAAAATGGCGCGGCAAAAGGCCCGCACTCCAAGCAAAAGGCATCTCCCATGAGTATAAAGAGACGGTCTTCAGCCGCACGCATACGAGCTATAGCCCGTGGATTATCGTGAAGGCCAACGACAAAAAGGCGGCGCGACTGGAGAGCATCCGGTATGTGCTGTCGCTGATTGATTATGAGGGGAAGGATGCGACGCGGGTGTCGCTGTATCCCGACCCGAATATTGTGACGCGGTTCCACCGGGGGGCGGTTAAGATTGATTAGGCTTCACTTCGTCGAATCAAGCAGTTTACTTATATCCGCCGAGGCTGCGGTGAAATTGCGGGCGTCCTGGAATTCGCCGACGACTTTGCCCTGGCGGTCGATGAGGATGGTGGTCGGATAGCCGAGGATGCCGTATTGGGCGGCGGTCTTGCCTAAATAGCCGTCGGGGGTTCGCTTGCCGACGGAGAGGGCGGTGGGGAAGGGGACATCTCGGCCGCCCCAGAGGGATTGTTTGAACATCGCGATTTTCGCGTCGAGCACGGCGGCGGTGGGGACGTCGCCTTCGAGATCGACGTGGACGCTGATGATGGTCAGGCCTTTGCCGGCGAATTTCTTCTGCAAGTCCATCAGGATGGGCATGTCATGGACGCAGGGGCCGCACCAATATCCCCAGAAATCGATCAGGACATATTGGCCGCGGAGATCGGCGAGTTTGACGCTTTGGCCTTTCCAACCGACGACGCCTTCAAGCTCGGGGGCGGGCTGGCCCTGGAGCAGGAGGAGGCGCGAGGCGTCGAGCGCGATCGGCGGGACTTCATATTGCGCCTGGCCCGCGGGGACGGTGACCTGGACCGTTTTGCTGTGCAGGAGTTGGCCGTAGGCGTAGAGAGAGTAGGTTCCCGGCGATACGGGGAATTCAAATTCGCCGGAAGTTGAATCGCACTGCGCGACGCGATCGCCGTCCTTATAGAGATAGACGTTGGTCCAGCCGATCGGTTTGCCCAACAGCTTCAACTCGTCGCAGGTGATTTTGCCCTTAAGAAGAATTTCCGGCTGAAGCTGGATGGCGGCCTTTCCCTTTTGCAGCGACGCGGGCGAAGAGGCGGTGAAGCCGATCAGGTTGCGATCGGTGTCGCGATGAACTGATAAATGCGGGCATGGGGAGCGGGTTTGCCGTCGGGATCGGTGACGGTCAGCATCACGGTCTTTGGATAGTCGGTGAAATCCGGGTTGGCGCGGCGGAAGATCGCCAATTCGCGGTCGGCCGGGATGGCGTTAAATTCCGTAGGCCGCTGTGGGTCAGCGCCCATTTGCAGGCAGAGAGTGAGGAGGTCGCCGTCAATCTTGAAAATGCCGGGACAGACAGAGGCGGGATAGGTGACTGGGTCGCCGTTGGGCGTAAGGTCGATCTCGTCGGATTTCACGTCGATGGCAAGGGGATTGGCAGCCGGATCAATGGTGAAAGTTCCGGTCACGTCCTTGGCCAATCCCGAGTATTGGGACAGCGTAAAGGAATGGCCGCTGATGGTGAGCTTGGAGTGGCGGAGATCGTCCAGGCGGCTGGAACTGCGTATGTCGGCTGATTCGGGGAGCCAGACGCCGGCGAGAGCCTGGGCGGGGGAGGCGTCGGCGCCGGGAGACGAGTTCACCGGATTTGGCGCGGCGGCGCAGGGGCGCGCGAGGAGCGCGGCGATGGCGATGAGGAGGGAGAGATGAAACGCGGTCTGTCCGAGGCGAATCCGCATGGATAGTTCTCCAATTGGTATATATGTCCTGTGAAGAGCGATTTCGGACATCGGGTTCCGATGGAATTATGGGTTATACCCGCCGCCGCCTTGCATCTGCATCAGGAGAAAGACAAGGGACAAGAGCAGAATAAGCGGCGCCCACAGCAAGGCCAGCGAAAATCCGAACGACCCGAGCGCCGTGCCCTCCCAACGTGGCTTAGATAGAAATAGCAGGACTAACGCGGCGAGCGACCATTCGGGAAGGAGAAATAAGCCCGGCGGGCTCATCAGAAAAGTTGTAACGATGCAAAGCGGAAAACCGGAAAGTCCGATGCCGAAAGCAGCCAGCGGCCACCAGGAATTCCGTCCGCCATCAATTACGAGCGCGTCTGCGGCCGGTTGAGCCGGTGGGATTATTGGCGCAGGCCGGGATATCCTTCGCTTCCACGCCAGCGGTGCGATTGCGCATAGAAAGCCAAAGGGGAAGATCGGGATTGGGAATTCATGGTAGTGCCCTATCGAAAGATCGGGGTCCTCGAATAGAAACTGTCTCGTCAGGTGTTTCGGATATGCGGTTGGATAGCCCCAATTTCCGTTGATGTCGCAGCCGAAATAGCCTTCATCCACATATAAGCGATAGCGCGTCGTGCCCCACAGCCAGGCGACATCGCCGTGGCCATCGGCGATGCAGGCTCCGGCAATCAGTGTCACCGCGGACACGAGCAGTGATACAACAGAGAGTACGATCAGCGCGCGGCGGGACATTTTCAATATTATACCGCGACAGCGCCTTCTCGTCGCACCGGTGGGAGACTGTAGAATTGATTTGGGATCAACGTCTTGCAGGTTTAACGGGTGTAACGCTCTGAGTTGGTAGAGCAAAGAAGAACCCTCACCCCGACCCTCTCCCTGAATACATGGAGAGGGGAAAGAGGCAGCAAGGCGAGGGGCTGTCCTGTGGTCCGATTTACGGGATGGAATGATAATGCCGCCAGATACCTACCAGGCCGGCGACCGGCGCCCGATCGCGGCGCGGCGGTGGGGGGTTATGAATTGGCTGACGAGTCTGCTCGTCGGGGCGGGTGTTAGTGCGAATGGCATATCCATCGCGGGAATGGTTTGCGGGTTGCTCGCGGGGATTTGTTTGTGGCAGACCGACTCGGCTACGTCTCTGGTCGTGCGATTCCTATGGCTTATCGCGAGCGGGCTGATATTGCTGCGGCTGTTGGCCAATTTGCTCGACGGGATGGTGGCCATCGCGTCGGGGACGGCTTCTCCGCTGGGGGAGATATTTAATGAGGGGCCGGATCGGGTGTCGGATGCGGCGGTGCTGGTGGGGTTGGGTTACGCGGCCGGCGGAGTGGCGTGGCTGGGGTGGCTGGCGGCGTTGCTGGCGGTGTTTACGGCGTATGTGCGGCTGCTGGGGAAGTCGGCCGGGGCGCCGTCGGAATTTGGCGGGCCGATGGCCAAACAACAGCGCATGTTTAGTGTCACTATAATTAGCGTTGTCTCCGCCGCCGCGCCGCAGTGGGCGCGGGCACAGAAGTTGCCGGCGATTGTGCTGGGGGTCATTTGCGCGGGGTGCGCGGTGACGATTTGGCGCAGGCTGGGGCGCATCGCGGGGAATTTGCGGAGCAAGACATGACCGATGAAACGCGCCAGCGCCTGTTTGGAACGCGCAGCGCGTTCGACGACCGGTTCGTGGTGAATGCCATGCTGGCGGTGATCGTTGTTTTGGCGCTCACGCCGGTCATCATTGCCATCCTGGGAAAGACGGGAAAAGCCAACGGCAAACTGCTGACTGATTTGTGGGAGCGGTATGTTTCGTGGCTCGTGCTGACGCCGCTGATCGTGGTGCCGGTGTTGCTGGGGGCGGCGTATGCGATGGCGGCGGTGGGGGTGCTCAGTTTGCTGTGCTACCGCGAGTACGCGCGGGCGACAGGGCTGTTCCGCGAGCGGCTGATCAGCATTGTGGTGGTGCTGGGGATTCTGCTGGTGACGTTTTCGTCGCTGGATCATTGGTATGCGTTTTTCACGGCGCTCTGGCCGCTGACGGTGGGGTCGATTGCCTTGGTGGCGATTTTGCCCGATCGGCCCAGCGGGTATATCCAGCGCGTGGGGCTGGGGGTGCTGGGGTTCATGCTGTTTGGGGCGTGCCTGGGGCACCTGGGATTTTTCGGCAATGACCTGAATTACCGGCGCATTATGCTGTGGATTGTTGGGTGCGTCGAATTCAATGATGTGTTTGCGTACATCTGCGGCAAATCATTTGGACGACGGAAACTCGCGCCCAATACCAGCCCCAACAAGACGGTCGGCGGGGCGCTGG
>JBEKYH010000537.1:0-3809 GCA_049511115.1 Tepidisphaeraceae bacterium
TTTACCCCCTCGCCATGTACTCAGGGAGAGGGTTGGGGTGAGGGTTCTTCGCCTTTCGCCAAAATTTGAGCGTCACACCCTATTTAATTTCACCCTGCAAACACATTGCCGTCGCCCAACCGGCCCAGTATAATTTGTGGTTCGCTTGCCAGCCGCGCTCGGGCGTTCCGAGAGTGTGTCGGCATTTTTCTCTAACCCTCTGGATGCGAATCCCCTTCGCCTCCCTCGGCACTGTGTCCTTATGGTCGATTACAACCTGATCAACTCTCTCGGTAATATTGATGAAGATGTAAATTCCGCAGTGGCCACCGCCTTGGGCGAAGCCGCCGGCGACATATCCAAACTGGTGAGCGGCGATGAAGTGCAGGACTTCACGCCGGGCGCCATCCTCAAAGGCCGCATCTCTTCCATTGCCGGCGACGATTTTGTCGTCGAACTCGGTCTCAAGAGTGAAGGCATTCTTGAGCGCGGCGACTTCGATGAGCCGGAGAACGTCAAAATCGGCGACGAAGTTCGCGTCCTCCTGGAAGACGTCGAGGGCGACACCGGCCTGGTCAAAATCTCCAAGCGCAAAGCCGATCGCATCATTAATTGGGAAGCGATCATGCGCTCCAAGAAAGAGGGCGATCCGGTCAGCGGCAAAGTCACCAAGAAAATCAAAGGCGGCCTTCTCGTGGACATCGGCGTGCCGGTGTTTCTGCCGGCGTCACAGGTGGACATCCGGCGCCCGGGCGAAATCTCCGATTGGATCGGCCGCTCGATCGATGCGGTCATTCTCAAGATCGACGAGGAGCGTCGCAATATCGTCATCTCACGCCGCAAGATGATCGAGCAGCAGCGCGAAGAGCTCAAGCGCCGCACCATGGACGGATTGACCATCGGCGAAGTGCGCAAGGGTACGGTTAAGAACATCGCCGATTTCGGAGCGTTCATCGACCTGGGCGGCATCGACGGCCTGCTGCACATCACCGACATGAGCTGGGGACGAATTAATCATCCCAGCGAAATACTCAAGATCGACCAGGAAATTGAAGTCAAGATTCTTTCCATCGACAAGGACAAGGAAAAGATCGCCCTGGGCCTCAAGCAGAAGGAATCCAGCCCCTGGGAGAATATCGAGCAGCGCTATGCCGTCGGCTCAGTGCACGATGCGGAAGTGGTCAACATTATGTCTTACGGCGCGTTCTGCCGCTTGCAGGAAGGCGTCGAGGGGCTAGTGCATATCTCCGAGATGAGTTGGACCAAGCGCATCAACCATCCTTCGGAAGTGGTCACACAAAATCAGAAGGTCAAAGTAAAGGTCCTGGAGATCAACAAGGATAAACAGGAAATCTCGCTGGGTATGAAACAGGTTGGCGAAAACCCCTGGGAGCGGGTGGCCGAGCGCTATCCGCCAGGATCGGTGGTCGAAGGAAAGGTCCGCAATATTGCCAACTATGGAGCGTTTATAGAGATAGAAGAGGGCATCGACGGGCTGTTGCACGTGTCGGATCTGTCCTGGACCAAAAAGATCGGGCACCCTTCGGAAATGCTCAAGAAGGGCGAGAGCATCAAGGCCGTCGTTCTGGCCGTCGACCAAGAGAAACAGCGCATTGCTTTGGGTCTCAAGCAAATGCAGGAGGATCCGTGGACGACCGTCATCCCAGCCAACTACCGGCCGGGCATGGTCGTCAAAGGCCACGTCACCAAGATCGCCAATTTCGGCGTATTCGTGGAACTGGAGCCGGGGCTGGAAGGCCTGCTCCACATCAGCGAAATCAGCGATCAGAAGGTCGAGAAGCCCGAAGATCAGCTCAAAGTGGGCCAGGAACTGGATGTGAAGATATTGCGCGTGGACGGGGACGAGCGAAAGATCGGCTTGTCACTGAAGCGCGCCCAATGGGCCGTCGAGGAAGAGGCCCGGGAGAGCGCCCGAGCGCAACGCGCCGAGAAGCGCGGCCTGCGCGGCGGGTTGGAAGGCGGAGAACAAACGCGCGGCCTGGGCGACTTGGGCCGATAACCGCATTTAGTTCACTTCATTTATTTGGGTATTACGGGCGTTACGGACTGCGCCCGTTATTTTCTTACATTGCGCACGGGGGTTCCGCGCCTTTACGGAACCTTAATGGCCCGCGTTCCATGTGCGGGAACCTTTGTCGCGCGCACAACGTATCATTTTTGCCGGCGCCAAATCTTGCCGGCAAGTGGGTCGAAAGTCAGCAGGCAACAGGACCGATACTACATTGGACGCAATCCGAAATGGGTTCGCGGACGCATTAAATAATACATGTCCACCACCGCAGTCCAATCCGGCCTCCACCTTTACCTGAGGCAAATTCACCAATCCCCCCTGCTCACCGCGGCGGAGGAAAAGTCGCTTGCCCGTCTAATCATCCACCAAAATGATCCCGAGGCGCGCGAGCGCATGGTCCGCTCCAATTTGCGCCTCGTCGTTAATATCGCCAAAAATTACGTGCATCGCGGCTTGTCGCTGCCCGACCTGATCGAGGAGGGAAACATCGGCCTGCTGAAAGCGGTCGAAGGTTTTGACCCTGAAAACGGCAGCCGCTTCAGCACCTACGCAAGCTGGTGGATCAAGCAGGCCATCAAGCGCGCCCTCATCAACGGCGTGCAGCCCATCCATATTCCCGCGTATATGGTGGAAATGATGGGTAAGATGCGCTACGCGATGCGCGAACTGGAAGAGACGCTGGGCCGGCTGCCGACGATTGATGAATTGTCAGTACACATGAAAATGTCGACGAAGAAATTGCGCATCATCAAAAAGGCCGTCAAGGCGTTTAACTCCCCCACCCAGAGCGGCAGCGCCGATGGCGAACTGACCATTAACGAACTCGTATCGGACACTAACAACCCGACTCCCGCCGAGGCCGTGCAGGATTCGGACGAACTTCGCCGCCTGGCGGAATTGCTCGAAACCATCGACCAGCGCGCCGCGAAAATCCTCAAGCTCCGCTACGGCCTCGAAGGCGTCGGCCCGCTCACTCTCAAACAAATCGGCGAACGCATCGGCCTGACCCGCGAGCGCGTGCGGCAGATTGAGCATGAGGCGCTGCGGCGCCTGCGCGATTCGATGATGGCGACACGAGGGTCAACAAGTGAGCCTCGTGTCACCGCTCGCTCTATTTGCTCTACCTAACCTTGTTATGTTTGATGTATGATGCAACCATGGTTGCCGCAGTACGCCAAATTGTGACGGTAAAATCGGACGGCCGTATCGAGATTACGGCGCCGGAACTTCGCGCCGGAACCGTTACGGAGGTCATTGTGTTGCTGCCGGCGGATGCGATATCCCCAACTCCAGTAGAACGTGTCGCCGCTTTGGCGCGGCTGAGGGAAAGCATCGGTCTGACAGACGTGGCTGCCGATGACTGGGCGGGAAAACTTCGCGCCGAGCGTGATGCCTGGAACCCGCCTGCCGAGCCATGATTCATCTGGATACAAACTATTTGATCCGCGCGCTTGTCGCAAAGAGCGATCAGGCGGTGCAGCTTGATTCGTGGATTCTGGCGGGTGAAACAATCGGCACCAGCGCTATGGCGTGGAGTGAGTTCCTTTGCGGTCCTTTGTCGCCGGCCCAGACCTCGTCGGCTCTGGTAGTGCTGTCCGCCGTAGAGTCCGTCACGTCGAACGACGCCGCGTTGGCTGCCGACCTTTTCAACAAATCCGGCCGCCGCCGCGGCAGTTTGGCCGACTGCATTATCGCCGCAGTCGCGATGAGAGCGAACGCATCCTTGGCAACCGCCAATCGAGCCGATTTCATGCCACTGGCAAATCTCGGCCTTACGCTTGTACCGTAACGCGAGTTT
>JBEKYH010000538.1:0-3075 GCA_049511115.1 Tepidisphaeraceae bacterium
TCGGGTCGCTCCAGCTTGAGTTGCCATCGGCCCCGGTCCATACAGATTGCCCAAACGCAGTGGCCACCGCCCCCGCGAACGACGCAACTACCGCCAGACTAATAGCCGAGGAACTTCTGCGACTCTTGAGTCTTAAGCCACGCACAACGCCTCCATCCGCCCCGTCGTTGGGGACCGCCAATCAGCAAAAATCCGGCTTCCCGGCCGGCGGCGCTTTTTCCGAACACACTATTATGGGTGTGTCCTGTGACCCGCGGCCACCATTTTGTAGATTTTTTCCAAATGAGATTCAGTAGCAGTTGGCGTGGCGAAAAGCTTTGGACCGTCCCACCCTCATTTTCAATCCAAAAACGCGGCCCGATCCCGTGGAATATTCCATGCATAGTAATAGCCGCGCAGTATTGCGCTGCCGCTGAAAGTCCCCAGCCTTTTCGCTCCCTTCTCAGGAACGAAAAGAATCGGGCCGGCGTCCGCATGTGGTGCTCATTCCGCCAACCGAGCACCCCGCCTTCGTAGGAGGCTTCGGCTCTGGCAATTCGCCCTAAAACTTAGAATTGCCACGTAGGCGATAGTTCCATCCATACGCCAGCCTCTCATCCGCCGATCACGGTGAGAGATTCCTGAGCGTTTTGCGCCGATTCTGCCTCGTCCCGAACGATCTCCCAACGAAAAGTCCGCAAACCGATCGATTCGCGGGCCGGAGATCGCTCATCTGGGCACATGAGTTCAGGACGAGAACGGGCAGAATGAGGACCTTCCGATTTCCCTGCATCCGAGATCGTCTCGGCTGCATACTACGGCGTCTGCATTGCCGTCTTGCGCCGGTTCGAAGAGAAACCCGTATCTAACCGCGGAGGCGCAGGGTTCACAGAGAGTAAGAAATCAATTTCTGATTTTCTTCTCCGCGTCCCCTGCGCCTCTGCGGTTAAAATTGGTTTCCTCCCTCGGAAGTGCTCCCGACTACGGTCAGGGCTAATACCCCACAAGTTCACGCCAGCGGCTCGAACCCGCCGACCGTGACTATGCCAGGACAGGACGCTTGCCGTTTCCTCGCCGTCTGCGGCAGCGCGTGAGTCCAGGCTGAGACAATCCCCAGATCCCATTCGGCGAATCCATCCGTGGGTGCATCTCGCGCCTTCTTCACCTTGTCACCTTGTCACCCGGTCACCTTGTCGTCACTTCCCCGCAGCCCTCGTGCACTGCGGCCGCGCTCTCGCCCTCTTTTTTCCCACCCCTCTTTCCCGTAAACTCCCCCCATGAGCTTTCAGTGCATCGTCGTCACGCCCGAGCAGGAAGTCCTCGACGCCAAGGTCACGCAGGTGATCCTCCCCGCCGATGACGGGCTGATCGGCATCCTCACCAACCGCGCCCCCATGCTGGCCCGCATCGGCAAGGGTCCCCTGCGCGTCGATCCGGAGGCGGGCGCGTCCCAGACCTTCCACATTGAAGGCGGCGTCGCCCAGATGAAGGACAACAAGCTCACCATTCTCACGCAGAAGGCCGTGGCGCAGAACCCGGTTGCACCGGCTGCATAAATGACTGTGGGAAATGCGAAGAACCCTCACCCCGGCCCTCCCCCTGAGTACGGTTCGACGTTGCTCACCGCAGGCATGGGGAGGGGGAAAAGATGATTCCAATTATTCCAATTAATATTTGAAGCCAATGCCGGCGCCGCCCCAGATCACGTTGTTGGCTCGCAGGTCCGCGTCCATTTTTCCCGTGTAGAACAAGTATCCCAGCAGGTCAAACTCGCCGAACCGGGAGGAAATGTTGAAGAGGCGGTTCAGCGAATAGTCAGCCTTCATGCCGGTGTCGAAGTGCTGAAATCCGGTGTCGTGCAGCGAATCGATGAACACGAACTGCTGCTGGAAGCCGATGATGTAGGCCGCATCCGCCTGGAAGGTCAGTTTCAGCCCCAGTTCCTCAAACTCGAAGTCGTGGGTGATTCCCGCCTCCATGTACCACCCCTTGTTTTTGTCATAGTCGTAGGCCCCGTAGAAATACGGCGACAGCAGCGGTTTGTCGCTGTGGTACAAAAAGCCGTCGTTCAGGGTGATCTTGCCAAAGAACTCGGCGGTATTCAGAAATTCGCGGTCGGGGTAGATGTAGGCCGTATCGCCCCCCTCGAGCGTGAACGGCTTGACGAGCCAATCGACGCCGACGTATGGGCGGAATTCCTGGAAGCGGCTGACCGGATCGGCGTCGTAAATGTCGGCGAAAATGCCCACGAACGGATGCGGAAAGCGGCCCAGATCAAATTCGATTTTGCCGTCAATTTGGAGGTTGAGCGTGCTGGCCTTCAAATCCGTGATTCCCACACTGGGAGTGCCGATGCTGTGATCGACGCCGCGATAAACGTAGTGATTGAAATAGGTGAGCGACAAATCGAGGTGCACGCCGCCATAGTTGGACCCCGTGTCCGGCGTCGGCGGTTCCGGCATGGTGTAGACGCCCTCATCGTTGCTGGGGGCGAGCGAGAGCATGGCCGGCGTGGAGGCGGCGGACGCCAAATCGCTCTGCGGATTTACTTCGCCGGCCCCGGCCAAATCCGCGGCGGCGGAGGAATCAGCGGAAGGGGCGTCCGTTGCGGCAGGCTCATAGGTAAACGTCACCGGCTGCGCCGGCGTGACCGTGTCGGCGCGAGCATGGCCGGCGAGCAATCCCCCGACGCTCAAAACGCCGGCCGCGAGCACCCCACAGGCTTCGAAGGACATCCACCTTCCCATCAATCGGCTCCTTGCGGATCGAAAGCGATCCATCTCGCGCGCAATGTAACGGCGCTGCCGGAAATTGTCACGGTACGGTCTCCTGCCGCACGGGAGCGGTTGCAGTCAATTTCTCGGTAAGGATAAACCGCTTGCCCGCCCAACTGATCGGCGCGTGCATCGGAGTCCATGCCGAGACCGACTCGTGGGGTCTCACGATCACGTACGGCGCCGTCAACTGCACGGCGCCGCCGCCCACGCGCGGGAGGCGCACAATATTCCACCCGATCAAGTCAACCGGCGGCAGGTTATACGGAGCCGGATCATTCACGACCGCCAGCGTCGGCGGGGGCGTTTTTCGGTCCTTGGA
>JBEKYH010000539.1:0-3071 GCA_049511115.1 Tepidisphaeraceae bacterium
CGGCCAGCAAGCTCGTCGCCCCGGACACATCCACCAGGGGCGTGCCCGTGCTGGTCTGGGCCATCTCCAAGGTTCCGCCCCCGCCCAGCATATACTGGTGATTCGCCGGCGTTATTCGCCCGGCGTAGATCGTTGGAGCGTAGGCCGTGCCGTTGTAATTGGCTGTCGCCCCGAGGCTCATGGAAGCGAAACTGTCCGAGCTGGTGCTGACCGGTTTGGACATATTGAAGTCGCCGGCCACGACGCCGGAATAGTTGATGTTCACAAAGTCGTCGGCCGGCGAAAGCGCCAGCGCGCCCAGTTGCGCGGTGGGGGCGCCGGAACCGGTCATCAGGGAAAGGAATTTCGTATCCGACGTGGAGCCGGAATCCACGCCCACCGCGCCGCCGGGGAAGACAGAGATGTGCGAGGCTCCGGTCAACTGGCCGTTTTGCGTGCCATTGGCGAATTCGAGCAATCCGCCATTGACCGTGATCGCTCCGGTGAAGGGGGTAAACGGGCTGTAAGCGACCGCCGCGCTCGCCCCAAAACCCGATGCGACGACCAACTCACCCGGCCCATCCTTGACCAACCCACCGCCGGTCGAGCCGCCGCTGCCGTTGGAAGAGTTAAACCCCTGAGGCGAAGCAACCACTTCATTAAACCCATTGGTGTCGAACGCCGCGCCGCCGGCTTCTATGTTCAGATAGAAATTGTCCGTTGAGTTCACCGGCAGAAAATTGGTGCTGCTGGCCGCCGCCGAAATAACGCCGCCATTGAAATTTACAGTGGCCGACGCGGTAGCGGCCGTCGCGCTATAGGTGAAGCTGCCCGCAGTGATCGTGCCGCCGTTGAGGTTTACCGTGGCGATCGAATTCGCTGCCGTGCTGTTATCCAATTCGAAATCGCCCGAGCCGGCATTGAGAGACGAAGCGTTGTTCAGCGTGATGGTCGCCTGATGGTCCGCGACTCCGCCGCCGATGGTCATGCCGACCGTCCCCGGGTTGTTGATGCTGGATTGATTGTTCATCACCAGATTCAGCGGATCGGTTGTGGAGCGGCCCAGGAAGATGGTGCTGCCAGAAGTCTGGATGGAACTGGTCCCATCGAATATCAGATTTCCCTGCGTGAGATCCACGATCTGCGCTGCCGGCACGGTCATCGTGTCCTGCAGGATGAGCGTCGAGGTAGTGCTGGGGAATCCCAGGCGGAACTGACTGCCGGCGATTGAGTTAATCGGCCCGGTCAGCGTCGCCGTGGAATTGGCATCAGGCAGATTGACGAATTCAAACGATTCGTTGTTGGTGGTAATCGGATTGGCCAGGGTGACGCCGTTGGACAAGATCAAACCGCCGCCGCTTCCGAACCCCAGGCTGTTCACCTGTATCGGACTGAGCGTATTGAGTGAATTGCTCTGTGTGAGGCGCAGGCCGCCGTTGGCAATATTGGTGGGGCCGGTAAACGTGTTCGCGCCGGACAGAACGAGCACGCCGTTGCCGAGTTTTTGCAGGCTCAGCGTGCCGGATGTGTTGCGGATAACGCCGGCAAATGTCGTGGTGGTATTGTTGGCGCCGACGGTCAAGTCGATCAGGCCGTTGCCGGTTGAACTATCAATGACTCCCCCGGCGCCGGCCAAGCTGGTGAATGTCGTGTTCAATCCGTTGAGGTCGAGCGTGCCGCCGCTCATGGTCAGTGAGCCGAGATTTGCAGCGTTGGCATTGCCGATGCGCAGCGTCCCGGCGGCAACGCTGACCGAGCCGGTCGTCAGCGCATCGGCCCCGCCTGGATTCAACACGATCAGCGAGCCGGCCCCAAGCTGGCTTACCCCACCGGACGCGGATGTGGTCAGGACATTGGTGAAGGACTGCGTCGCGCCGGACGGTTGATCGAAAGTCAATGTTCCATTCACAACAATCGGCCCGGTGCTGGTTCCAAGTGTGCCGCTGCTCGATCCATTGCCGAGTTGAACGGTGCCGGAATTAATGATCGTCACACCGCTGAACGTATTGCTGGCTGAGAGGACCAGCGTGCCCAGCCCGCTCATCGTCAAGCCGCCCGCGCCGCTGATGGCATTGGAAATGTTCACCGCATCAGGGGCATTGGCAACGGTGACGCTCACGCCCAGGGGGTTCATCAGAGGCACACTGATGAAATGCGTGCCGAGGTAATCGGTGATTTCGGCGGCTTCGCCGTCATTGTCCAGGTCGATCGTGCTTTGGGCAATTCCCGGGGCCAGTGTGTAGGCGTGAGAGTTGTTGAAAATGAGGTTGCCGACGGTTAGCTGGCCGTCCACTGTAACGGTCGATGGAGCCACAATCGCCGACGCGAAATTCGCCGTAGCCCCCGATCCGCTGGGAATGACCGGCGGCGACCAGTTATTGGCGTTTTGATAGCTGCCGCCTCCGGTATTACCCCACTGACTCACCGGCGGTCCGCTGACTTGCAACTCCAGATCGGTCGTATTTCCGCCGACCGGCATGGTGACCAAAGAGTACGTGGTAAACCCCTGCGGGTTCACGATGGTCAGGCCATCGACCACGCTGGTTGTTTCGCCGCTTCCGCCATTGGGCGACGCCAACGTGCCGTTGATGTCAAACGCGTTGAGCCCGCTTTCGGCGAGCAGCGTGTAGGTGCCGGAAATCTTGAATCCATTGGCGCTGCCCTGGGAAAAGATGGACAGATTAATTGGGCTGCCGTTTGTTCCCAGAAGCGACAGGCCCGACGCAGCGGTCACCGTGATCGGATCCGTTGTAAGCAGGGAATTTGAGGCAATCGCAAAGGAAAGATTGGAGCCGGCATTCATCGTCAGGGTCTTAACGCTGATGCCGCCAAGGCCGGAGTCTCCCGCGTACAGCGTACCACCTGGATTCACGGTGACATTCGGCGTGCTGGTTTCCAGCACACCGGTCAACGCGCCGCCGCTGTTGACGGTGAAAGCAGGGGAGGTGAATACCCCGTCGGCCTGGAGCATTCCGCCGGATACAGTGGTGTTGCCGGTATAGGTGTTATTTCCAGTGAGGACCACCGTCCCGTTGGTCAGCGATTGCGAAAAGGTAACCGTCGAGGTCAGCGCGCTGGCCGCTGCGATATTG
>JBEKYH010000540.1:0-3062 GCA_049511115.1 Tepidisphaeraceae bacterium
ATCGTGCAGGCGTCGACGTGATGGTAATCGGTCTCGATTCCTGAGTATTCGGCCTTGACCTCCTCGAACGCGCGCAGCCAGAGGTTGTGGGCGAAGCGCAGGACGTTGGTCTTGGCCACCAGCGTCACCTTCTTGCGGCCGAACTGGCGGGCGTATTCAAACGCGTAGCGGATGCAGCGCTCGACGCCGTGCCGCGTGGTCACTTCGATCTGGTTGGCCACCTCGTGCGGCGTGTTTTTGTAAAGAAACCCGCCGTTGCCGCAGTAGAGGCCTTCGGTGTTTTCCCTGACGATTACCATATTAATGTCGTCCGGGCCGGCATGTTTCAGCGGCGTGGGGACGCCGGGCAGGAGGCGCGTGGGGCGGAGATTGACGTACTGGTCAAGCTCGAAGCGCATTTTCAGCAGGATTTCCGTCTCCAGAATGCCCTGGGGAATTTTCGCCGACCCGCGCGCCTCGACGCCGACGGCGCCGAAGAGGATGGCGTCATGGGCGGCCAGTTCCTTGAGCGCCGAGTCGGGCAGCGTCTGGCCGGTCTGTAAATAATGCTCGCCGCCGAAGGGGTAGTCGGTTGTGGTGTAGGTGAATTGATATTTGCGCGCCGCCTCCTTCAATACGGCCAGACCCGCCGGTACGACTTCCTTCCCCACGCCATCCCCCGGCATCACCGCAATTTTCATTCGTTTCTCCGTTGCACTTTCGATGTAGGGTGGGCAACGCCCACCGCTTGGAACACAATGGTGGGCAATACCCACCCTACCAGGAATCACGCCAGCAAGTTCCCCGACTTAGGGGACTTGAACGGAAGGAATCTACAGCTTTCCCCCCGTCTCCCACAACCTCAGCGTCTTCTCCAGGTTCTCTTCCTCGCTCGCGTCGCCGGGTAACCAGTGTACCTGGGAGAAGCGGCGGAACCATTTCATCTGCCGCCGCGCCAGTTGGCGGGTGGCGATTTTGATCTTTTCGACGGCGTCTTCGAGCGATTGTTTTCCTTGCAGATGATCGAGGAGTTCCAGGTAGCCGGTGGCGGAGCGCGCTGTCTGCGACCAAGTGGGATAGAGGCGAGCAAGCCGCCGCACTTCATCGACCCATCCTGCGGCAATCATGTCCCTGGCCCGCGCGTTGAGCCGCCGGTTGAGCTCGGGCGTTTCCCAGTGCAAGCCCACCCAGACGGCCGCATGGCGCGCGGCGGCGGCGTCCCATTGGGTTTGCAATGAGGAGATCGTCTGGCCCGTCAACTCGTGGACCTCCAGCGCGCGAATGAGCCGCTTGCGGTCGGAGGCGTGAATTCGCCCCGCCGCGGCGGGATCGACGGCGCTGAGCTTTTCATGCAGAACTTCGCCGGAGAACTCGCCGAGCTTCCCGCGCACCCGCGCGTCCGCCGCCGGGCCGTCGAAGAGGCCGTAAAAGAGGGATTGGTAATAGAGGGGCGTGCCGCCGCAGGCGATGAGCTTGGCGCCGCGCCCGTTCGCCTGCGCGATTGTTTCCTCGGCCAGAGCCACAAACCGGGCCACGCTGAAATTCTCGTCGGGCCGCACCCAATCGAGGAGGTGATGCCGCACCTCATGCCGCTCGGCCAGCGACGGCTTGGCCGTGCCGATGTCCATGCCCTGATAAATCTGCATGGCATCGACGCTGAGAATCTCCGCCCCCACGCGCCGGGCCACGCGCATGGCCAGGGCGGATTTTCCCGACCCGGTGGGTCCCAGAATCACTAAAATGTTATCCGTCACTATCCCTCCGCCAAACACCTGCCAAATCGACAATTCCTGCCAGAATTGCAGCGCTTCTCGAAAACCCTGCCCCGTCATCCATTGCCGTAAATCCTTGATTTACAGGGGCGAGCAAGCGAAGCGTCCCTCCACAGTCGCTGGCACGCATTTTGTTTTATCACATGCAGCCGCTTCATGCGGTCTATTGTATTGGAATGTTTGCCTGGAGGCGCTTTGCTAATCAAAAGCCTGCGCGAATGATCTTCACGTAGGATCCGTCACTGATGTGACGGATCAAGCTGCCTCCGCATGACGAGTTAAGTAAGGAGGTTCATCATGTCACTTCCCACTCGAGTTTCCAGGACCGACCAGTATTTCGATCCTCTTGAAGTCGCCCACAAGCAGTTTGACAACATGCTCGGCCGCCTTTTCAACAACGGGCGCGAGATGGAAAGCGGTTGGGCGCCCTATGGCGTCGATGTCCGCGAAGACGGCGATCACATTTACGTAGAGGCTGAACTGCCCGGCTTCCGCAAGGAAGATGTGGATATCACCCTCGAAAACAACACCCTGACCTTCACCGCCCAACGGCAGGAGCAGACCAAGGAGACCAACGGCAAGAAGGGCGAGTGGCTTCTGCGCGAACGCCGCTATAGCCGCGTGCAGCGCAGCTTCACTCTGCCGCCGACGGTAAATGAGCAGTCCGTTCAGGCCAACCTCGCCGATGGCGTATTAACGATTACGCTGAACAAGCGTGAGGAGACCAAGCCGCGGAAGATTACGGTGGCTTAAACGGGCCGCGCAATCTGTGAAATGCGTTAACCGCGAAGGCGCGAAGAACGCGAAGAAAACAAGGCGGAGTCCACGCATAAGATTGCGTGGACTCCGCCGCTTTTGAGCGTCTATCTTGAATGGATGGCACCTCTACCATTTCCGCCATTCGTCTGCCAATCGTGCTTTTGGCCCCAGGCCGCACGCTGAAGCGATCACCTGGAATTCTTCGCAGATATCCTCGCGCTCCTCGGTTTCGATGAATTCCATTTTCGCGTCAAGAACGTTGAATGATTCGATGCAATCGCGCAGGGCGGTCAGGCGTTGGGTCTCGGATGCACCCGATCCAAGGGCGATCAATCGCTCAACGGTCTCGGCCATAATCTTGCGCGAGGCAATTCTGGCCTTGATCGGCGTGTAGCGAGTCCATTCGGCGAAGAATTTGTAATCGCGAAGGTCATTGAGGGTTATTCGGCTCAGGTATTCTTCGCGTTGGCGTCTTTGTTCGGCACGAGCTTCAGCCTTTTCTTTCTCTCTCGCGGCGTCTTCTGCCAGCACGGCTTCACGATCGTTGTCCCA
>JBEKYH010000541.1:0-3040 GCA_049511115.1 Tepidisphaeraceae bacterium
CGCTTGCGCCGAGTCCCGGAAAATCTCGTAATTCCCCGGCTGCAAATACCCCGAGAATTCATTGATAACCCCAAAATCCGGATACGCGCACCACTGCCCCACCTCGTGGCTTATCACCGGCATGTGCGCGTTGGCCACCGCATCCCGGAAATCTCCGCCAAACCACCCGCGCGTGCTGCGTATCGGCGCTATCGCATACTGCGGCCCAACCTCCGCCGGATTGCTGCGCCCGGTATTAGCCGCATAAAGCCGCCGCGGATCTTTCTTAAACCATTCCGCCGCCCACGGCTCCAGCACCGGCTGCCAATTCCCCGCCGGCTCGTTGCTCGGCGAAAGCAGCAGAAACGACGGATGATTCCCATACGCCTTCATGATCCGCGCCGTTTCCTTCTCCAGCATCAGCGAAATCGGGCTTCCCACATTGAACGAATTCCACATCCCGCACTCGGGCTGGAGATAAAACCCCAGTTCATCCGCCGCCGTGAACGCCGCATCCGGCGGGCACCAGGAATGAAACCGCATCGAATTCAGCCCGTAATCCTTGCACAACTGAATGATCTTCTTCCACGATTCCACGTCCGTCGCCGGATATCCCGTGAGCGGAAAATCCCCGCCGTCATGCGTGCCGCGCAGATTGATCTCGCGCCCGTTGAGGAGCATCTTGTTATCCACCGCCGAAATCTGCCGCAGGCCGAATGTGATATCGCGCTCATCATCCGCGCCCCCGCCCTTGAGCCGAATGCTCATGTGCTGCAACGCCGGATGAAACTCATCCCACGTCTGGGCGTTATCCCCCAGCGGCACATGCAATTCCACGTCCCCGCCGCTCGCGTCCCAATTCACCAGCGCAATCCCCGCCCCCGCCGACAGCGTCCCCGACCCCGGCTGCCCCGTCAGATTGCCAATATGAATCTTGACCATCGCCGTCTTGTCCGCGACGTTGGGAAACACCTGCGCATCAGCAATCCACACCGGCGTCGTCGCCGATAGCTCTATCCGCCCGGCGATCCCATTCCACGTCGCCCCCAGCGCATCGGAAACGCTATGCCCATCCGGCCGATAAGGCAGCAGCATCCGATTGTCCGCTCGAATCGTGAGCTGGTGGTTCCCCACCGGCAAAATCCCCAGGTCATATTCATGCGGCGCGCACAAGCTGTTGTTCGACCCGATCAGATTCTCATCCACCCACACCCGCGTCTCCCAGCGCGGCCGCTCCAGAAACAAATGCACCCGCATCCCCTCCCACGCCGGCGGAATCGTGATGTCCCGCTGATACCACGCGACCCCCAGGTAATGCCGCGGCGGCTGCGAGAGATACGGCACTTTGATATTCCCCGGCTTGGTATACGCCGCGTACTGCGGCAGCAGATACCACCGGAAATCCCGCGGCAGCGCCGCCACCCACGGCGTCGTCGTGGAAATCTCATCCCCATACCCTTGCGCCTGCAAAATCCCCGGCAGTTGAATCTGATTCGGCAGCGTGTGCGCAAACCAGTCTGCCGCCACTCCCGTATCGCTGGGATCCATCGCGAAGCGCCACTGCCCCGACAAATCCGTCGGCTGCGTCGTCGCCGCCAAATCCTGCGCCCGCGCAACGCCCGCGATCAGGCCCAAAAAAACCAGCGCCGCCAATATCGGTAGCTTTCGCATGGTGAGCTTTCTCCGCACCACAAATCCTACCGCGACATCACAGGATATTCACCGCGCGAGCCGCCAGAATCGCAATCACCGACAGCGATATGATCGCCTGCGTCATGGTCAGCACTTTGGCCCAGCGCGACAGCACCGGCGCATCCGTCGGCGAAAACGCCGTGCTGGTGTTGAAGGCCAGAAACACATAGTCAATAAAGATCGGCGACCACTCCTTGGCCGCGTGCTTGCCGGCCCCCTGCGCAATCGACATCTGCGGAAACAAAAACGCCGGCGAATTCCGAATCCCCTTCAATTTCCGATGATGCGGCCCGCCCCCATCCAACCGCCAGTACCAAAGGGCGAACACCATCACATTGGTAACCCACAACGCCGCCGCCGACCGCAGCAACGTGATCGGCGCCTCCGTATGCGCCGGCAGCGCCACCATCAACAACACCAGCGACCAGATCATGAAGACGGTAAGCAACCCCGCGATCGACTGCCCCAGAATCTGATTCACGCGCTCATTCCCGCGCCGATGGGTAAGAATGGTAGGAACAAGCAACACACCGATCAGCGTCCCCGGCAACCACCGCGGCCGAATCGACAACGACGCCGGCAGCGCCGCATACAACCCCGCCACCGCAATCACCGCCAACACCGCCGGCCACCGCGGCTCATCCCCCGCAAGCTCCGCCTTCGCCGCCGCCGTTCGCTCCGCCATCCCCAAACTATACCGCCCCGGCCGCGTAATTCCCCCACCCCGCGCGGCTTTGCCGCGACGCATGGAGAAGAGGAATGAACGCTGAGGCTCGGAGGCGCAGAGGAAGACAATGCGGAGGAAGGCAAAGCCAGCGGGCATTCACTCAGCAAACAAAAAAGTGGTAGGTCGGGCTTCAGCCCGACACGAGCGCGCAGGCGGGCTGAAGCCGCGCCATACAGTGAGTCATTTCTGGTGCGATTCAGGGGGGCATGGGGTTCCTTTCAAATTGAAGCCGAGGCCGTGGCGACGCGCTGTCCCTCTGTAAGACCGTCTTGGATATCCAAGGCCGAAATCGTCGCGCGGTCGGACCCTTCGACGATGCTCGGGGCAGGTACGCGCAATACTGCGCCTCTATCTACATGCTTGGAATATTCCACCCTGCTCGTAGGCACGATGGGGCATATGGGCGATCCTGGGCGCTGAAGCGGAACAGTAAGCTTGGCGGCGGCCATGGTCGGGATGATACCGATGTGCGAGGGGGCCGTGGGGAGTTGCGCGGATTTGTTGAGGGTTCAACAAACGGGACGATGGCGAACAGAATGTCGCTTTGTTGCTACGATTATGGGCGGCTGTCCATGGATTTACAGTTTTGATTTCGCACCTTTTCGGGTTAACTTGCGTTGGTAGTTTTCCAAGAGTCGCCCA
>JBEKYH010000542.1:0-3031 GCA_049511115.1 Tepidisphaeraceae bacterium
TACCATTGTACCGTACCGGCAGAGGCGAAACAACCGCGTTTTTTGGGGAATTTCCCACTTACCGTTTCCTGGGCTCGCGAAACGCCGGCGCTTTGGCAAGGGTGAACATCACAATCTCCTCCCCCGTCAATGTGCTGATATCGTGATGCAGGCTGACAACTTTGATTCCCGTAATCCCCTCGATCATGGCCTCCATCGTCGGCCGGGCCACTTCAATCAGATGGCTCCGCACCTGCTTGAGCAAATCCCGGCCTTTCTCGGACGGAAGCTGCTTGACCAGATGCTGTTCGGCCGCCGTCAGAACGCCTTTGAGCCTCACCACCACCAGATCGTCAATCAGATGGGCGTGGACTTCCTTGGGGCCGCGGCCCATGTATTCCTGTTCGAAGCGTCCCATGCCCTCGGAAATGGCGCTCTCTATTTCGCCTTGCGACTTCATCAATCGAAATAAGATATCAAATCTTCCGACAATTGTCTTGCTTCGCCGCGCAGGACGCCTATGATTGATGTTTGTGGAGATTTACATAAATCGCCTCCACAATAAAATTTCGCAGTGACGGAAGACTAAATAAAGGGTAATCCGGCCAACAGCCGGAAGACCCGTTAAAAAGTAAGCCGACGCAAATGAATCCCGAACCCCGGGATTTGATTGTGTCGGCTTTTTTCGTTTTACGGGCCGTCGTTATTGAAGGAGTGGCGTCATGTTGCTGGGCATTTTCGGTTGGATCGTTCTGGGAACCGTGGCCGGTTTCATTGTGAGCAAATTCGTCGACCTTCGCGGTGATGATCCACGCATCGGCGTCTGCGCGGGAGTTGGCGGGGCGATCATCGGCGGCTGGATGTACAGCCTGATCAGCGGAAGCGCCGTGTCCGGCTTCAATGTGATGAGTCTTCTCTTCGCCGCGATCGCGGCCACCGTCGCGCTGGCGGCCTGGCACGGGTGGCGCTGGAAGTCCGCTGCCTGAGCGGATGAAAAAGAGCTGCGGGAGCCATTCGGAAGGAGATAGCTATGTCAATTGCCATGGAACGTTTCGGCTCTACCGACCACCAATTCAAATCCCTCGCGTCGAGCCCTTCGGAGAATCTGGTATTTCCGTATCGCCTGCAATGCCGCGCATGCGGCTTTGAAGCCGACAACGGTATTGTGCCCCCGCCGCGCTGCCCCAGATGCACCGGCAGCGCCTGGGAACGCTTCGCGCTTCCGCGCAGTCTGCTGGCCGGACCCGCCCGACGCACCTACGAACGGCCGGCTCGCGGCAGTCGTCGGGCGCAATCGTCCGGTCTGTGACGCTTCGCCCGGCCGCAACGACATAGATATTTTACTTTTGGAGTCAAAAATGAGTACGCAACGTATTTTCGGGATTGTATTGCTTGTAGTCGGCGTCGGCGTCCTGATCGTCGGGATGAATGCCTCCCATTCAGCCGCCGACCAGATCAGCAATACCTTCACCGGACGGTTCACCCATGACACCGCCGTCTACATTATCGGCGGCGGGGCGGCGGCCCTTTTTGGGCTGCTGCTGATGGTGTTCGGCACGCGCGGCAGCAATGCCTGAGAGGTCCACTTGTCAGGGCGGCGGGAATGAAGTTGCAAATGCCTGGATGGCGAAAGGACGAACAGCAACATCAAGAGGAACCTGACCCAAGGCCGGATTCCTGTCACGTTGCCGGATGTGTATCCGGTGACATTTCTTCCCCGGGGGATTTTATGCCCAAGCCAAAACAAATTCACGGCAACGGCAGTCTTTGAAAGGATATTTCCATGAAATCAACATTTCTTACACTTGGTCTATTGAGCGCAGCATTTCTTCTTACCGGTCTGACAGCCTGCCAGACGGATTCGTCCCCCGGCGCCTCGGATACTCTGGGCGTTGTCTCGACGAATGTCACCGGCCCCACCGATAAGGTGACCAAAGCCGCCCAGAATGCCTGCTCCGATCTTAAACTGACGAATATCGTTGCCAGCGGTACGATGGTCGACGGCAAAGTGACCGCCAATGACGCCCAGGGCGATGCGATCACCATCGATATCGAACAAAACGGCGATAACGTCAGCAAGGTGTCGGTCCACGTCGGCCTCACCGGAGACGCCGACCTCAGTAACCAGTTGATCGCCAGAATCAACAAGGATCTCTAATGGCCCTGCGCCGGAGATGGCCGTAGGAAAAGCGGTCATAAGCCAGTTTCGTAAAGGGATTGGCTTATGACCCTTTTTGGATCGCGACGTTTTGGAACATCGAAAGGAAATTTTTATGGGCCCGATACTTCTTATTATCCTCATTGTTATGCTTTTGGGCGGATTGCCCACCTGGGGCTACAGCCGCAATTGGGGTTACGGCCCCAGCGGCGGCCTGGGAACGATATTGATCATTGTGGTCATCCTGATGTTGCTCGGACGGATATAACCGCATGATACCTTCAACCGATCCAGCGGCGATTCAGGCAGCGCGGACGGCGGCCGACGAACGGGCCCGCGCGGCGAACAAAGTGGCCGATGACGCCGCCGATGCCGTTAATAAGGCGAGAGACAGGGCGACTGGTCTGGCCAACGCCGCCGCCGACCAGATCGCCCGCGACGCCAACAAATCGCTGGATGACCGCGCTGGCACCGCAAAGTAGCCGCAGAGATGAGCCATACCGGCCAGCTAATTGAGCCCGCCTCCGCCGTTGATTCGGCCCCAAAGTCGGCCGGGAACTCGGCGGAAGGTCTTTCCAGCGGCGAAGCCAGCCATCTGACGGACCAGTTTGGCCCCAACTCCATACCTGATACTTCGTCGCATCCGGCGCGAATGGCGATTGAAAAGCTTTGGGCGCCAATTCCCTGGATGCTCGAAGGCGCGATCGTGTTGCAGGTGGTGCTGGGAAAATATGTCGAAGCCGTAATTATCGCGGTGCTCTTGTTGTTCAATGCCGCGCTGGGTTTTTTCCAGGAGGGACGGGCCCAGGCAACGCTTTCGGCACTCAAGTCGCGACTGGCGCTAACCGCGTCGGTGCGCCGCGACGGGGCATGGAAAAACCGGCCGGCAGCCGA
>JBEKYH010000543.1:0-3031 GCA_049511115.1 Tepidisphaeraceae bacterium
GCCCTGGACACGCACGGCAACCCAATCGACTGGGCCGACGGCGATTTCAATTACGACGGCACGGTGAATTTCGCCGACCTGTTGCTCGTCGCGCAGAACTTCAACAAAACGCTGAGCAGTTCTGAGTTGTCTCAATTACCCGGATCATTCCAGGCTGCCTGGGCGTTGGCAGAGGCCGATGTCGCGGCAGCGCAAACCAACAACGTCCCCGAGCCGGTAGGGGGGGCGATTCTGCTAAGCGCCCTGGCCGCGGGTTTGACCCGGCGCAGGCGGCGCTCGGGGTCAAACGGAGGGCGAGATGCACTCACCTAAAGGCGCGCAAGACGCCACAACAAGGAGGATTTTGCGCGCCGCCGCGGCAGTCGTTGCCGGATTCGCCACGCAGCGCGCCGGCGCGACTATTTCCATCGTCGAGAACGGCACCAACTGGTCCATCGGCAACGGCGAACTCAATATCGTCTACAATGCCAAGACCAGCAGCACCGCGGCCCCGTCTGCAAACATCACGTCCATCGAAATGGCCGGCGGCAGCACGCAGCTTCTGGATTCCAACGATCAACAGCTTTACCCCGAATACGCGGGCGCCGACCCGCCCCTGGGCGGTGGCGTGGAGACGTCCGGCTATCAGGTTGGCGCTAACGGCAATTACATCGACTTCTGGACCAGCACCCAATCACAGGGGACGGCCACCAGCGCCTACAGCTACGCCTTCCACTATGTGATGTTCAACAACAGCCCGGACATCATTTGTTATGAAACGCTGAATCACTCCGCCACCGATCCGCAGGAAGGCATCGGTCAGGGCCAGTTTCTCGCCCGCGTCAATCCGGCCCTGTTTAACAATACTTACCAGTACAATGTGAGCGTCAATAATCCCGGCCCGCAGACCGCGACACTGGATCAGTATTACCAGAACCCAAGCAACCCCAGCGCGCCCTATTACGCCCAGTTCAGCGGCCAGACCGCCCGGCAGGTCTCCGACGCGACGCTCGATCTCACCGGCACCGGACTCGCCGGCGACTGGGGATCAAACATCTACACCAAGTACGACTATTCGTCGTATACGCAGTTTTTGCAGGCCACCACCGAATTCGGCTCGCAGTACGACGTCTCGGCGATCTACACGTCCATGGACACGCTCAACGGCGGTCCCACCAAGCAGATGTTGCAGTTCACCAACAACATCTCCATGATCGAATATCTCTCCGGCCACTACGGCGACGCCAATTACTCCTACGACCCGCCGGCGGGCGTAGCCACCAACAAGATATACGGCCCCTACGCCTTCAGCTTCACTCCCACGGACGGTCAGACCGGCGCTCAGCTCTATCAGGACGCCGTCAACAGCATTCCCACCCTCGACGCCGACTACCAGACCGATGCGGAACTGGTTTCCAGCGGTTACGTGACTCAGCCCTATCGCGGCAGCGTGCAGATTGCCGCCTCCAATTCCGCCGGCTGGAGCAGCGACGTCAACAACAATACCGTTGTACTCTCCGATCCGGGGAAGATGTTTCAGGAATCCAACCTGGGCTATCAATATTGGGCGCAGCTCTCCCCCAACGGCACGGCAAGCATCTCCAACGTCGCTCCGGGGGATTACCGCATGACCCTTTACGAACTGGGCCAATGGGGCGAAACGCGCATTGACGGCGTGACCGTGAACAGCGGGCAGATCACCATTCCCCAGAACGTGAAATTCACGCCCGAGAATTTCAGCGCCGCCGCCCCAATCTGGACCATCGGCACGCCCGACCGGTCGGCACACGAATTTCTCGACGGCAGCAACGTCGCCGTTAGTTATACCAACGCTAACGCGACGGGCACGCGGGTTACGACCAATGGCGTGACGCCCGGCGGCGACTTGCGCCAGTTTGACGGGGCTTACAACTATTGGCAGGAGGAACAGGAGCTGGGCACGCCCGGACAGGTCGTCTATTACGCCACCGCCGTCAATGGCCACGCGGCGACCAACAATCCGCTGGACTGGATCGCCAACCAATGGGGCGAGTTTGACCCCGGCGTTTATGATCCCAGCGACAACACGACCGACGGATACGCCCATGGGTACGGTCCCGGCGGCGGCGCGCCGGCGTACGTCATGGCCGCGGGGGGGCCGGGAAGTTACAAGGGGCTGCCCTGGGATGTGAATTTCACCTGCACTCAGACCCAGCTCAATCAGGGCCAATACGTCGATTTGTCCGTCGGCCTCGCCGCCAATGAAGCCAGCCTGATCGTGACGCTCAATGGTCATCAGGAAATCTGGCACTACGGCAATTCCAGCACCGACGCGATGGTTAGAAGCGGCGACTCGGGCGTTTACAAATTCCTCGTCTTTGAGTTTCCAACTTCTGATCTCTACGGCGCCGGCGTTGAGGATCAGTTCACGTTCGGCGTCAGCCAGAATGATGGCGTCATGTACGATGCCCTGCGGATGGAAATCACCAACACCTCGGCCAACCCCACCACGCGCGGCTGGTATGACTATGAATACATCACCGGTTCAAACACACAAACGGCCGCCAACAACGCCGCGGCGTTGACCGCGACCTACCAATACGCCCCCCAGCCGGCGGCGCTGACGTGGTCCAACGCCGGCAGCACCGGCGACGGCGTCACCTGGGACACGGCCACGCAAAACTGGAACAACGGCCTGGGTGAAACGCTCTACTCCGACGGCAGCGGGGTTTCCCTGACCGACAACAACAACGGCAATTACAACGTCAGCCTGAACACGACGGTTTCACCGGGACCCATCCTGGTGAACAATTCCCTCGGCAATTACACCATCAGCGGCAGCGGCGGGATTGCCGGCACGTCCAGCCTCACCAAAGTCGGCTCGGATACCCTGACTCTCTCAACCGTCAACACCTATAGCGGCGGCACATTCGTGAACGGCGGGGTATTGGTCGTCGCAACCGACGGCGCCCTGCCGAACGGGAATGTTTCGGTTAGTTCGGTTGGCAAATTGGTATTGGCCGTCGCAACCGGCGCCACCCAGATCCAGTCGGTTTCCATCGCCACCGGCGGA
>JBEKYH010000544.1:0-3021 GCA_049511115.1 Tepidisphaeraceae bacterium
GATCTGTTTGCAAAAAATGGAGAACTGCCCCCCGCGGGGATCTCCGCTGGGGCGCACATGATAAGCCTTCTCAAAAGAACTTTATGGCGCCGGATATCGCGATGAAGTTATACATCGAATGCGCGAGCGCAATCGGGGTCAGCCGGCGCGTGCGGCAAAAGATAGCGCCGAGAAGTAATCCAAAAAGAGCCGCGGAAATCATCCCGCTCGTGCCTTGATAACCATGGTAGCATGTGAAAAGCGCGGTGCTCATCAGCAATGCCACCGCAGTGGACCTGGTTAATTCCTCAAAACGCACAATCAAGTACGCCCGCATCAGGAGTTCCTGTGCGAAGCCACTTGCCAGGCACATTAGTGCAAGCAATAGGAACTCCGGCGAGCCTGATGCGGATCCGTACGCCGATGGCGTCCCCGAGTGCAGGATCGCCAAATAATCATGCCGGCTGAGCACGGCTCGCAGGGTCCACCAGAACAGGTAATTCACCCCGAGCAGGATTGCGCAGGTGGCGATCCCACCGATTAAGTCACGACCCATGTGATACGGCTTAAGGCCAAAGCGGGCGGGAAGATCTTTCGAGCGCCAAATGATGAACAGAATCAGGCTGATTTTACCGGCGTAGTCGACGAGAGAAGTCAAAGCGCGATATTCAAACGACATCAACGCGCTTGGACCGCGCAGCCCATAAACGTCGGCTGCGCTCGTGACAAGATACGGTATGACACAGGCAATCAGGACGACGCCGGTTTCAATCCAGAGGTAGGTTGTGCGGCGAAGGGGATTAAGGTCGGCGTCTTGAATCATCGGGTCCAATTCGCTGGGGCCAACATACCTGGGGGTAACGACGGCGACAATCACTACCTCGCGAATTTAGGCGGTCGCCGCGGTTCCTGTCCAGTATCAGGAAGAATCAGTGATCGAGGGTGCACCGTACAGTGCGGCGGGGGTTGGCTGGAAGATCAACGTGTATCGTCGGCCTTGCTAACTCGGCGCTTACCTATACCGCGAACTGCACACGCGGAGAGAACCAGGGCGGCTGGCAACAGATATCCGAGCCAAGAAGGAATCGGTTGCTCGTCCGGCTGCTTCGCCGTACATATCACTAACCACGGCAAGTCGTGAACCGGAGCAATAAGTCGGTCGTACAGCGACACGGGGAAGCCAAGAGTGACGAATGAATCAACGAACTCAGTGCCGTAGCTTCCGACGACGTGTGCGAGGATGACGCACAGTATCCACCGCCTCATGTGGGAAATCCGCTCCGCCATGCAAACGGCATCCTACTCCCACCGTACCGGAATTCACCAGGTCATTGGTCACCCCCTCACCTTGTCACCTTGTCCCCCTCCTCCAAGCGCTCCGCGCGCCGAAAGCATTCCTCCCCACCGCCCTTCCTGCTACCGTATCCCCCATGAAAGTCCTGGTCATTGGCGGCGGCGGGCGGGAACATGCGTTGGCTTGGAAGCTGGCGGACAGTCCGCACGTAACCGGGTTGTGGTGTCTGCCAGGGAATCCCGGGACGGCGCAGGTTGCCGAGAATCTGCCGGCGGCGGCGACGGATTTCCCGGCGATCGAGAAATTCATTCGCCGCCTGGGGATTCAGTTTGTGGTCATCGGCCCGGAAGACCCGCTGGCCGCGGGGCTGGCCGATCGCGTCCTCGCCATGGGCGTGAAAGTCTTTGGACCCAATCGCGCGGCCGCTCAGATCGAGGCGGACAAATGGTTTGCCAAGGAGCTCATGCGCCATCAGGCCATCCCCACCGGCGAGGCGCGGACCTTCACCGAGGCGGCGGCGGCAGAGCATTATGTGAAGGGGCATGACGCACCTTGCGTCATAAAGGCATCGGGATTGGCCAAGGGGAAGGGCGTGACCGTCTGTCGCGGGGCGGCCGACGCGCTGGAAGCCGTCGATCGCATCATGCGGAAGAAAGAATTCGGCGACGCCGGCGCGCGCGTGGTCGTCGAGGAGATGCTCAGCGGGCCGGAGTGCTCGGTGATGGCCCTGGTGGATCGGCGAACAATTTACGTGCTGGAATCGGCCCAGGATCACAAGGCTGTGAATGACGGTGATACTGGGCCGATGACCGGCGGAATGGGGGCGTACTCTCCCACGCCGGTCGTCACGTCGGCGATGCTGACGCAGATCGAGCGCGATGTGCTGGTGCCCGCGGTGGACGGGCTGCTGCGCGAGGGGATCGAATACAAGGGCTTGCTGTATGCTGGTTTGATGCTGACGGCGGCCGGGCCGAAAGTGCTGGAATTCAACTGCCGCTTCGGCGACCCGGAAACGCAGCCGCTGATGATGCGATTGAAATCAGATTTGTTCCAGACGTTGCTGGCCGTCGCTGATGGAAAGCTGGACGAGGTGGAATTGAAGTGGGATCCGCGCCCGGCGATTTGCGTTGTCGCCGCCAGCGGAGGTTATCCCGGAAAATACACAAGCGGCGCCACGATCACGGGAATCGAAGCGGCCGACGCCATCACAGACGTGAAGGTGTTCCACAGCGGAACGCGCTTGCAAGGCAAGGCGCTGGTGAACGATGGCGGGCGCGTGCTTGGGGTTACCGCCCTAGGATCGACCATCCTCGAAGCGCGAAAACGCGCTTACGAGGCGATGGAGAAGATCCACTTCGACGGCATCCACTACCGGCGCGACATCGCTCACCAGGCCATAGCCCGTTAGCACTTCCCAGTGTCCCTGAGCCGCCGGATTTATAAGGTGGCCACCGCCATGGCCCTGCCGCTGCCGCTGGTCACATGAATACGCACCACTTTCGTGGCCTTCATGCCCTTTGGGCCTTCTTCGTAGTCGTATTCGACGGTCTCGCCGTCGTTGAGGGTCTTAAAGCCCTGGCCGTCTATGGCCGTATGGTGAACAAAGACATCTTTGCCGTCTTTGTCTGAGGAGATGAACCCGAACCCCTTCTGGTCGTTGAACCACTTGACCTTTCCCGTGGCCATGAAGACCACTCCTTTCAGATGTGACGAGGCGCGACGTTGCCGACAAGGCGGCGCTGCCAGCC
>JBEKYH010000545.1:0-3016 GCA_049511115.1 Tepidisphaeraceae bacterium
TATGTGATTTCAGCGTTACTCCAGAGCCAATGTCTATCAATGGGCTCCGGACGGAACTCATCGAGCAAACTCTCCTCGGTCCACCAATCGCGGTGAATCCGATCCTCCGCCATTATCGCAGTCAACGGTACGACCTCTGCTACGACGAGTTGCTTGGTCGGCGCGAATAGCAGCGTGGTAATCGTCGACCGCATGGAAAAGGCCAGAGATACTTAGAAGTGAGTAATTGTCATCACCGACTGCGCGGCGCCCGTTTCCCAAATTCCCCGAAACTCCCGCCCCCCGGCGGGAGATCAATGCGGCTGAGAGGAGTCGAACCTCCACGTCTTTTGGACACAAGAACCTGAATCTTGCGCGTCTGCCAATTCCGCCACAGCCGCTTCGGTGGTAAGGTCATGCTATTCGGCTGTGTCCGCGTGTCAAGCCGGCCCCTGAGTTCGGCCCGCGAGTACTCGGACAATCTGCCGATCTTTTACCTTAAGCCGTACAGAAAACCGTTCCATGAACGCAGACGCACCCAGCTCTCAGCCCTCAGTCCTCGGCCCTCAGTCCTCGCGCGCCCGTGGCAAGGTCGTCGTCGCCATGAGCGGCGGCGTGGATAGTTCGGTCGCCGCCGCCCTCCTGAAACAGGACGGCTACGAACTTCTAGGCGTTTTCATGCGCCTCGGTTCCCCAAAAGGCGTCGCCCCCGAAGAATCCGATCCATCGTCATCATCCGGCCGCTCCCATCGCCAGGGCTGCTGCTCCGTGCTCGATGCCGCCGATGCGCGCCGCGTCGCCCAGGTCCTGGACATCCCGTTCTACGTCCTGAATTTCCAGGACGAATTCGGCAAGGTCATCGACTATTTCGTCGCCGAGTACAATCGCGGCCGCACGCCCAATCCCTGTGTCCGCTGCAACGACTGGCTCAAGTTCGGCCGCCTCACCCAATACGCCCAGGCCGTCGGCGCTGACTTTCTCGCCTCCGGTCATTACGCTCGTATCGGTACGGACCCGATCACCGGCGAAAAGGCCCTCCTCCGCGCCGTCGATGTTTCCAAGGATCAAAGCGACGTTCTCTTCGGCATCAAGCGAGCAGCCCTCGAACACACGCTCCTCCCCATCGGCAATTTCCAAAAGCCGCAGATTCGCAAAATCGCCGAGGAGCTGAAGCTCCCCGTCTTCAATAAGCCCGATTCCCAGGAAATCTGCTTCGTCCCCGATCAGGATTACGCCGGCCTTCTGCGCCGTTCCACGCCGGAAAAATTTCGCGAGGGCGAGCTCGTCTCCTCCACGGGCCAGTCCCTCGGCCGCCACGCCGGCCACCAGCATTTCACCATCGGCCAGCGCAAAGGCGTCGGAGTCGCCCTGGGTCATCCGATTTACGTCGTCGATATCGACCCAAACGAAAACCGCGTGACTCTCGGCGAAAAATCCGAATTGCTTCGCCACGGTCTTTTGGCAGGGGGGTTAAACATCCTGAGCAGCCGCCTCCGCCCTGATGCTCCCCCCATCGCGTGCACCGCCCGCATCCGTCACAACCATATTCCCGCTCCCGCGCGCGCATCCGTTACGACAAATGGCGAACTTCGCGTCCGCTTTGACCGACCGCAATCCGCCATCACTCCCGGCCAGGCCGTCGTCCTGTACGACGGCGACCTTCTTCTCGGCGGCGCATGGATCGAACAATCCCTGCCCGATTTGCCCGAATGATCCCGCGCAACGCCCTCATTTTTCATTCCGGCGGCCTGGGCGATTTCGTCCTGACCTGGCCCCTCGGCCTCGCCCTGGGGCGCATCCATCCTCAAAGCCGCATCATCTACGTCACACAGTCCTCCAAAGGCGCTCTCGCCGCCGCGGCGATTGGCCTGGATTTTCAGGATGCCGAAGCCTCCTGGCCCGCTCTCTATGCGCCAAATCCCGCGGTTCCTGACCGCCTCCGCAAAACGCTGGCCGAAACCCATTCGGTCTTCACCTTCCTCTCCAAGCCCGCTGACACCTTCTCAAAAAACATCGCCCAATTAGCTCCCGTCGCCAATGTCTATTCTCTGCGCCTGCCGCCGCCCGATAATTTCACCGCCAGCGCCGCCGAGTTCCTGTTATCCCAACTCACCAGCGCGCCAGTTTTGCGAACCGCCATCGAGCAAATTCTCGTCTCCATCCGCTCCAAAGGCGTCCGCAATCGTCCGCCTCTGCGCTCTGGCGCTCCGATCCTCCTCCATCCCGGCGCCGGCCACCGTGACAAATGTTATCCCCTCGCCGGATTCCTCACTTTGGCCGAAAGAATCCTCGCCACCGGAAAAACCGTCAAAATCTTACTCGGCGAAGTCGAATTGGAACGGCTTCCCGCCGCCGACATCCGCCGCCTCGAATCCGCCGCTCCGCTCGCCCGGCCGGCCCAATATGTCGATCTCCTGGCCCAACTCTCAGCCGCCGCCGCATTTATTGGCAACGACTCGGGTCCTACGCACCTCGCCGCAATCACAGGCGTCCCCACGATCGCCCTTTTTGGCCCCACCAACCCGGTTATCTGGCGACCCCTGGGTCCGCGCATCCAGGTTCTGCACTCCCCCAATTGGACCGATTTATCTCCGGTTCAGGTATTTCAGACCTTGGAGCAACTGCCTGAAACGGGTATTTAGTCAGACAACGTTTTCCAGGTCCCGAAACTTTGCCGGAGCCGGCGCGTGTCTTCAGATGACCAGTGGCAGCCGACAGATCAGCAAAATACGGCTGAATTGTTTAACAAGGCCGTTGAACTGCATTCAAAACGCCTCTTGGCCATTGCCCGCTCCATAGTGGGCAACCGGGCTTCGCCTGAAGATGTTGTTCAGCAGGCGTTTATGAATCTATATCAGCATCGCCAGCGCTATGATTGGCGCGAGCCTGGCGCATTGCTGCGGCGCACGGTGGTGAACGAGGCCTTGCGGATTCTCCGCCAGCCTCGCCCCGCGGCCCTGGTCGAAGAAGCCGGCCCCCCGTCGACGACGCAGGGACCCGTCGCGGGGATGATTGATAATGAGACCGTTGTTCAGGT
>JBEKYH010000546.1:0-3008 GCA_049511115.1 Tepidisphaeraceae bacterium
GTCTTGCTGGGCGAAATGTTTCCCAACCGCCTGCGCGGCGCGGCCCTGGCCGTTTCCGGCGCAACCAATTGGGCCATGAACTTCGTCGTTACCGTCACATTTTTGCCACTCCTAAAGGGGGCTGGTCTGGCGACCGCCTACGGACTTTATGCCGTGGCAGCCGTAATATCTCTGGTATTCGTTTTGCTGACCGTCTCGGAGACCAAAGGTAAGACGCTGGAAGAGATGTAATCAATCTCGATTGAAGGAGTACCAATTATGCAAATCGGAATGGTTGGCCTGGGGCGCATGGGCGCGAACATGGTCAAGCGCCTTCTCAAGGGAGGCCATACTTGTGTCGTCTACGATCGCTCGCCGGACGCTGTGAAAGCGCTCACGGACGCAGGGGCGGTTGGTGTGTTATCGTTGGCCGCATTAGCCGCAAAACTAGCCAAGCCGCGGGCGATCTGGCTCATGGTGCCGGCGGCGTTCGTGGACGACACGATTCAGCAGTTGGTTGGTCACCTGGAGCGCGACGACATCATCATTGACGGCGGCAATTCCTATTACGTTGATGATATTCGCCGCGCCAAGGAACTCTCGCCCAGGCACATCCACTATGTGGACGTGGGAACCAGCGGCGGCATATGGGGCGCCGAACGCGGGTATTGCCTGATGATCGGAGGCGAGCAGCCGATCGTGCAGCGCCTTGATTCGGTTTTCGCCACGCTTGCCCCGGGGATCGGCGACATCCCGCGCAGCCCCGGACGCGAAAAACTCGGCGGCACCTCCGAGAAGGGCTATCTGCATTGCGGGCCGAGCGGCGCGGGCCATTTCGTCAAGATGGTTCACAACGGCATTGAATATGGCCTGATGGCCGCTTATGCCGAAGGGCTGGGCATCCTGCGCGGCGCGAATATCGGCGGTAGCAAACGTGACGCCGATGCCGAGACCACGCCATTGCGCAATCCCGAGCACTACCAGTACAACCTGAATCTCGCGGACATCACCGAAGTCTGGCGGCGCGGGAGCGTGGTTGCCTCCTGGCTGCTCGATTTGACCGCCGCCGCGCTCGTTGAAGATTCCCAGCTCAGTCAGTTCTCCGGACACGTCTCCGATTCCGGCGAAGGCCGATGGACGATTACCGCGGCCATCGATGAAAGCGTCCCCGCGCCGGTGCTTTCCGCGGCGTTGTTTCAGCGCTTTGCCTCGCGCGGCGAGGCCGCCTTCCAGGACAAGGTTCTCTCGGCCATGCGATTTCAGTTCGGCGGGCATAAGGAAAAGTCGCCCGCCGGAAAGTCTCCAGCCTGAAAGGAATGACTATCATGAGTGCTGCAACTAAATCCGACGCCCTCGTCTTTTTCGGCGCCACCGGCGATCTGGCCTACAAGAAAATATTTCCCTCGCTCCAGGCCATGGTCAAGCGCGGTAACCTCAATGTCCCCGTCATCGGCGTCGCCAAAGCCGGCTGGAATCTGGACAACCTGAAAGCGCGCGCCCGCGACAGCCTCGAAAAACACGGCGGCGGCGTTGATGCCGCCGCGTTTGAAAAGCTGTCGGGTCTCCTGCGTTACGTCGATGGCGATTACGAAGACTCCGCGACGTTCACCGCGCTGCGCCAGGCGCTTGGGTCTGCTCAGCATCCGACCCATTACCTCGCCATCCCGCCCTCGCTCTTTGGTATGGTCGTCGCCCAGCTCGGCAAATCCGGCTGCGCCAAGGGCGCTCGCGTCGTGATTGAAAAGCCCTTTGGGCATGATCTGGCCTCGGCTGTTGCGTTAAATCGAACGCTTCTTGCCAACTTCAATGAGGACTCGATCTTCCGCATTGATCACTACCTGGGCAAGACTCCCGTCCGCAATCTCCTCTTCTTCCGCTTCGCCAACGAAATCCTCGAGCCGATCTGGAATCGGCAGCACGTTGAAAGCGTGCAGATCACAATGGCGGAAGACTTCGGCGTCCAGGGCCGCGGCTCTTTTTACGATCAGACCGGCGCCATGCGCGACGTGCTGCAGAATCATCTGCTCCAGATCGTGGCCAACCTGGCCATGGAACCGCCGGCCTCCAATGACAGCGAATCGATCCGCGACGAAAAGGTCAAGGTATTCAAGGCCATGCAGCCGCTTGATCCGGCCCATCTGATCCGCGGGCAATTCCGCGGCTATCGCAATGAACCGGGCGTAGCGCCGAATTCCCAGGTGGAGACCTTCGCGGCCGCTCGATTTGAGATCAACTCCTGGCGCTGGAGGGGCGTGCCGTTCCTGCTTCGCACGGGCAAATGCCTGCCGGTCACCTGCACCGAAGTGATGGTGCGATTCCACGAGCCTCCGGAGATTTACACCCACGCCCCTCTGCCGGCGAATCATTTCCGATTTCGCATCAGCCCCGACATTGCCATTGCCCTGGGCGCCCAGGTCCTCGACGAAGGCGAAACGATGTCCGGCAAAACCGTCGAACTCATGCTCGCTCGCGACGCGCGCGAGGGCGGGATGGACGCGTACGAACGGCTTCTGCATGACGCCATGCAAGGCGACGCGACTCTCTTCGCCCGCGAAGATTCCGTCGAGCAGGCCTGGCGTATCGTGCAGCCCGTCGTGGAGACGCCGACGCCGTTGTACGAGTACGAGCCCAAGACCTGGGGACCCAAGGAGGCCGCCCAACTAACTGCGGGCCATGGTCCCTGGCACGACCCCGATTTGTCCGTGAAATAGCGCCGTAAAAGCTCCTGCCCTTTACCCCCTCGCCCTGTACCCAGGGAGAGGGTTGGGGTGAGGGTTCTTCGCCTTTCACCACAGGTTGTTCCTAGCGTCGCGGCTTTTGGGGTATGTCTCGATTTGACCGATCGTCGGTAAGAGCGCCGCCGACATCTCTCGGGGCCGCCAGGCGCAGCTTCTCTGCCATTTTGACCAACTCGGCTAGCGAGTCGGCTTGCATCTTTTCCATCACCTTGCCTCGATGCGCCTTTACAGTGATCTCACTGATGCCCAGCTCGCTTCCAACCTGTTTATTCAACAATCCCGTGGCAACCA
>JBEKYH010000547.1:0-3004 GCA_049511115.1 Tepidisphaeraceae bacterium
CAATTCCCTGTAGCGTCGAGCAGATATCCGCACAGGATCACGATCGCCCCGCCGCCGAGCGAGTGCGACATGTTCCAGAAGCTCATCTTTGTGGCCAATTCCCTGGGGCTGAACCAATGAGTCAGGAGGCGTGCGCAGGGCGGGTATCCCATCCCCTGAAAGAATCCGTTGAGCATCCAGAGCGAACCGAACATGACCAGCGCGCTGGTGAATCCGAAACAGACGTTGACCAGCGCCGAGCAGAGCAGCGCTACCGACATGAACACCCTGGCGTTGGCCCGGTCGGCGGCGATTCCACCCATGAATTTGCTCACGCCGTACACAAGGCCATGCACCGTAAGAATCAGACCCAGGCTCTGCTTGGACAGGCCGAGCTGCTTTTCCATGACCGGCATGGCCATCGAGAAATTTTTTCGCACGAAGTAGAAAGTGCCGTAACCGACTGTACTCCAGAACAGGATGCGCGGCCGAAAATGCGAATAGGCATGGCGGATTTCCGGGGCGCCCACGATTTGTGGAGCGGCCGCCGGTGGACGGAGAAATTTCGGGAGAATATGACGCGCCGGCGCCGCAGTCTGGGACATGAAGGCCTTTCGCGGGGGAGTCTACCGTCGCCGAGCCTGCAAAACCAACGGCGCTTGCCTGGGTGAGTACGTAGGTACATGGGTACTGGCTGCCGAGTTGTCAGGGTTTGCATTCTTCGCAATTCTGGTGGATCATTTTTGGTCAAGTTGCCCCTTTCGTCGATGTCTCCGCGGCGTCATAAGAGGAGTTGAAAAATGAGGACGAAGTTTGTCGGCCAGGCGATGGTGGTCTGCGTGCTATTTGCGGGGCTTGCGCGCGTTCACGCGCAACCAGCGCCGGGTTCCGTTGCGAATATTCCCGCGACTGGTCCGGCTGCTGCCGGCCGCGGGGCGCGCGTGCCGGGACCGCCGGCGTCGGCGGCGGACCTGGCCGAGATGGCCAAGCTTAAAGACTTGCCGGCCTATGCCAACGGACTGGATGACGGAGATTATTCCGTCGGTCCGGACTACGCGCCGGCGCCCGAGCAGACCCCCCGAGAAGGCGTGCCGCACGGCAAGATCATCAATTTCACGATGGACTCAAGCGACAGCAAATTTTATCCCGGTGTCAACGCACCGTTCAAACGGGCGGTGGCGGTTTACGTTCCAAGCCAGTACGTCCCCGGCACGCCGGCGCCGTTCATCGTTTCCTGCGACCAGTACGGGCTGTCGAACCGAACCGGGCTGTTGGAGACCGTACTGGACAACATGATCGCCGACCATCGCCTCCCGGTGATGTGCGCCGTCATGATCGCCAACGGGGGCGCGGAGCGCAGCATGGAGTACGACACGGTTTCACCCAAATATGCCGAATTTGTCGAAGCGGAAGTGCTGCCGCGCGCGGAGAAAGAGGCCGGCGTGGTGCTCACCAAGGATCCGGACGGACGCATGACTTACGGCGGCAGTTCCGGAGGCATTGCGGCGTTTACGATGGCCTGGTTTCATCCAGAGCTCTATCACCGCGTGTTGTCATACTCGGGTACATTCGTGAATTTGCAGCATAGCGCGGAAGTTCCGCACGGCGGATGGGAATATCTGGAACACCTGATTCCCGACAATCCGGCCAAGCCGCTTCGGGTCTGGATCGAAGTTGCGCAGAACGATAACGGCGCGGCGACGGCATCCTCGGCGTACCGAAACTGGGTCATCGCCAATCTGCGGATGGCCGCGGCATTTAAGGCCAAGGGATATCATTACCAGTTGGTTTACGCCAAAGCGGCCGGTCACACCGACGCCAAGGCGATCGCCCAAACGGTGGCGCAAGCGCTGGAATTCGTTTGGAAGGGTTACCCCATCGAAGGGGCGAAATGATATTGTACGGCGATGCCCCTGATTCCCGCTGACCAGTTGATATCGCACCTGACCGCGCTCTTTGCGGCCGAAAAAGTTCCCCAAGCCAGGGCGCGCCGTCTCGCCGAACTCTTCACGCAGGCCAGCGCCGACGGCGTCTGGTCTCATGGCGTGCATCGGGTTCCGGCGCTGTTGGCGCTGCTTCGCGGCAAGGCGAATTACAACACACAAAGCGAGCCACGTTTGATCGCCACATTTGGCGCTCTGCAGCGCTATGACGGTCTGGCCGGTCTGGGGCCGCTTAACGCCGAGTTTTGCATCGACCGGGCGATGGAGCTGGCCGACGCGAATGGCATCGGGTGCGTGGCGTTGCGCAACACGCGCCACTGGGGCCGTCCCGGCAATTGCGGATGGCGCGCGGCGGAAAGGGGATTCCTGGCCATCTGCTGGACGAATACGCCGCCGAATATGCCGGCGTGGGGGGAAGGTGTTGCAACGCCGGCGCTGGGTAATAATCCGATCGTCTTCGCCGCGCCGGGCAAGGATGGCGAGCATCTGGTTCTGGATATGGCGCTCAGCCAATTTTCCTTTGGCAAAATGGACACCCATCGCGCGGAGAACCGGCCGCTTCCCGTCGCGGGTGGAATCGACGCGTCGGGTGCCGCGACAACCGACGCGGCGGCGATTCTTGGCGGTGGACTTCCCTGGCCGGTCGGCTTTTGGAAAGGCGCGGGACTGGCGATGCTGCTGGATGCCTTCGCCGCGATTCTGTCCGATGGGGCTGATACGCAGAGCCTCACGCTCGTCGAAGATGATCTTGGCATCAGTCAGGTTTTCGTGGCCATCCAGCCAAATCGCCTTGGCGGACGCGCGGCCAGCGAACGGACGCGGGAGATTATTCAACGATTTGCCCTGGCCAGTCCCCAAAGCCGTTATCCGGGTCAAGCGGCGCTGGCTCAGCGCCGTCAAAGTGAAATCGAAGGCGTGTATGTTCGGGACGATGTTTGGGCCAAGCTGGAGTTGGAAGGTCAGGCATGAATTGGTCAGAGCTAGCCCGGCTGGATTACAATGACCTCCTCAGTTGAAGAGGGCGAACCATTTACGGACGGAGGAAATGATGGGCCTCAGCCGCCCGATTACGCATCCCGCCG
>JBEKYH010000548.1:0-2999 GCA_049511115.1 Tepidisphaeraceae bacterium
CCGTCTCCTTCCCCAAGAAATACCTGCACCGTTCCGGCTTGCTCGTCGGCGACAATCACGTCCATGTTGCCGTCGTTATTCACATCCGCCACGGCAACAGAATCGGCTCCGTTTTCGGTTGTCAGATTGGTGGCGGGGTTGAAGACCACGCCCGCCGAAGTATTCAACACCACGGTGACGTTATTCGACCCCTGGTTTACCACTCCCAGATCGGTCCTGCCGTCGCCAGTGAATTGCGCGGCAACAATCCCCACCGGTTCGCTGCCGGCTGCCACAGTCTTTGAGTATTCCGAAGTGAAGGTTCCATCGCCGTTGCCCAACAGCACTCTCACGGTGCTCGTCTGCGAGTTGCCGACAACCAGGTCCAGGTTGCCGTCGCCTCCCATATGCGCTAGCGCGATCGACGTGATCCCCGTCGCCTCAAGCACGTTGACCGGCTCCTGGAATCCGTCACTCCCCTGGCTCAGCGCCGTCATCACGCCGCTGGGCGTGGTGAATGCAATGTCAGAATACCCGTCCCCATTGAGGTCGCCGGTTGCGACCTGCGGATTGGTATTGCTCGAGTCGAAGTAGACTTGCGCCGCTTCTGAATTGAACGTGCCGGGGCTCTCTTGTTGGCCCAGATCGTATATTCCGCCGTTGGCGTCGCCGATGATGATGTCGGGGCGGTTGTCGCCTTTGACGTCGGCAATGGAAAGTGAAGTGACAGTGCAATCGCCCACCGAATAAAAACTCGGCGAATTGAACCCGCCCGTGCCGTTGTTAAGTAAGACTGCAATTCCACCGAACTGATATCCCACGACCAAATCCGGCTTGCCGTCGCCGGTGAGGTCGCCGACCGCAAGAGCATCAATATTCCGCTCGAAGGTGATCTGGCTGATGTTGGGGAACGTGCCGGTGCCGCTGTTGAGCAGGATGCTTATCTTGTTCGTCCCGTCGGCGGCGATGATGTCGGGGAAGCCGTTGAGATTGGCTACCACAACCGAAGCAATGTCGCCGACATCCAGGCCGTCGGAGAATGAATTGACCGGGCCAAACGTGCCGTCGCCGTTGCCCAGGGAAATTCCGACCGTTCCGTTGACGGTGGCCGTGACCAGGTCCGTCTTTCCGTCCCCGTTAAAATCCGCCGCCGCGATGGCTCCGACGCCGCCCGGCGCGGAGAAAGACCCCAGATCATCCAGCGCCAGCCCGCCCTTGGTCCCCAGGAACGTGACGCCGCTCAGATAGGCTCGCTTTTCCAGCGTCTCAATCACCGCCAGCGCAAGATCACGCGACGCGACGCCCTTGAGGCGTCCCTTTTTTGCGATCGGATTCAATCCGGCCCGAATAGACGATTTGGCGGCAAAACGACGTGCAAGCCGGATCGGCATCATGGGCATACCCGTCTGAAAATACGATGTTCTTCGACCCCTTTGCCCCGCGTCGCACTCCCGACGAGCGGGCACCTACTGTCACACTACTAACCCTATGGCAAAACGCAACATCGGAAAATCGCCTTCGTCCCCCTCTTTCGTCTTTCCCCCTCCCCCGGTATTGCCGGGGGAGGGTCGGGGAGGGGGCTTTTGCATCCGCGCCGCAGCGAAGAGGCGCCAACCCCCGCATCGCCATTACCTACAATTTCTGCGCCTCCTCCATCGACAGCGTACGCTGGATTTCGTCGGTCTTGAATCCCAGCGCCATCGGCCGCGCGACATTGTGCAGCACCGCCACGTCGTACAGCTCGCTGACCGTCCCCTCCACGCGCACCCAATGGGCTACATCGCCCGTCTTCAGGTCAATCACCTGTAACCCGCATTGCGGCTCGGCGGCGCGCTTCTTCAGTTCGCCGTCCAGCGGCAGCCCCGTAAATGTCCGGTCGCGCGGCTTGCTCAATCCTACGATCGCGTATCCTCCAATGAACGTCAGCCCGCGCAGATAACCCGGGCAAAACGCCAGCGGCTCAAACGCTCCGCGCGAGCGGTCCAGGAATCCAAAATACCCCGTCCCTGAATTATGGAAATAGAGCTTGCCCTCATGCACGCGCGGCGAATGCGGCATCGACAACCCGCGGCACAGCGTCTCATTGCTGCGCACATCCACCAGGCAGCCTCCATCCTGCCGCCGGTCGCGCCAGCCGTCGGAAACGTCGCTCACCGAGCAGCTCGTGATGTACGCCGCCTTTCCGTTCTCCAGCGCCAGCCCGTTCATGTGGCACCGGTCTTCCGGCGCGAATTTGCTGATGAACGGCGGCTTCCACAGCGGAATAAAACTGCGCTTCTCGCTCAGCGTCGCGATGCAGGAAAATAGCGTGTTGATGAAAATCAGCCGCCCGTCGCTCTCGATGGCCACATCATGCACATCCAGATCGCCCGTCGTGTATCCCAGGCGCGGAATGTAGAGCCGGTCGTAGCCGTGGTATTTCTCCCCCTCGCTGAGCGCGTCCTCCAGCTTCCACAACTGGTAGAGGCTGGAGAGCCACATGGTGCGGCCGTCCTTGCTGTCCGCCCACAACCCCATGCAGCGGCTGAAGGTGCGCTCAAAGATCGAAAGCCGCCCGTCGGGGTTGATCCCCAGCAGCAAGACTTTTCCGGCCTGATAGGTGGTGAATGCCAGCGATGCCTTCTGCGAGCTCAGCCACCCGGCAAAGTGCCTTGACGCCGATACTTCCAGCCACGCTTCGGGCTTTTTCTCGCCAGTTGCCGCCGCCGCTCCAGCGGCCGGCGCGGCCACCTCTTTAGGCGATGCCGGCGGCGGTGAATTCGCAGGACCAGGAACTTCAGTGGTCGTATTGTCAGCCATCCCCCTATTGGGCGGAAGGAACGCCCGGATGTCAACCTCGCCGCCGCGAAAAACGCCGGTACTCCCCAAACCTCCCGCAGTTGCTGCACTCCCCAAAAACAGGGACAGTCACGAATGCCATTCGTTTAGCACATAAGTCCGCGCCGTAACTGCATTTACAACATTCGCGCAAGATGTGGCCTCCTGTCATAATGGGGATGTCTCACGTCACCCAAAAAACA
>JBEKYH010000549.1:0-2992 GCA_049511115.1 Tepidisphaeraceae bacterium
GAGCCCCGTCAAGTTATCCAAAGCCATACCATTCCTGATATCGGCGGTTGAAAAACCTGATTTTGCGCATGCTTGATATTCCCACTCGGCAATTGTATCTTAGATGGATGGGGTTTGTCCATGATCTTGCGGCTTTTTTAAGCGGAACATCACCTTGGCCGGATTTCCCGCTACGACGCTGTATGGGGGCACATGCGAACGCACCACTGAGCCAGCCGACACCACGCTGCCGTCTCCGACTTTAACTCCAGGAAATATAAGGCATTGTAATCCAATCCAGACGCCGTTGCCGATTATCACTGGTCGCACTTCGTCGTCGGCGGGCGGCAGGTGGAGTAGCCGGGCCGTTGGGTCCGACTGGTGCCCATTGGAATCGCCAATCGTCGTTCCGCCGGAAATCGTCGTATCGGATCCAATGGTGATCCGTCGTCCAATCACCAGGCGACAATCGTGGCCGATTCCTGATCGGTCGCCGATTTCGAGAACCGGCCGATCAGAATACCTCGCGGCGAAAATGATCGACGACTTTCCGTCCACCGTCACGTCATCGCCGGCAATAATGTCTCCTTTGCCCAGAATCCAATGCAGATAACACCCTGTTCGCAGATTGCGCCCATATTTACTGCAGTGGGACTTTAGAAATGGTTCGCAAACGAAAATACGCATCAACACGTAATAAGCGGTACGCAAGGCCACGAATGTAAAGACGAGTGGCTTGACCACTATGGCCGGGGCAGGAACTGAGAACCCCAGAATGCGCGTCCGGCACCACCGCACCGCGCGCGGAAAGGATTTGTCTGACGTCGCCAGATATCGGCGCAATCCGCGTCGGCCCGATTCAGGCGGGGTTTTCGGATCAGTGATCGCGGACGATTCGGACATACGAGTGGCCAGGTCTATCCGTTGGGTCATTTGTATGCCGACGCCTGAGCTTCCTCACCGCGGACGACACGAATCGCACGCGGCATCTCCGACTTTCGCAACCAGCTTCGCAGCGCTTGGGCGCTGTTGTCTTCAGCACGTTCGGCTACATGAAGTACCAACTCGAAGTCATCGCCATATTCGTGCTTGGTGACTACTGTCCGCGCCCGTATTACATCGGGGCAGCGCATGGCCACGCGCCGAATTGCGGCCAAGCATACTTTCTCTCCCTTTCGCACAATGTAATCGGAGATGCGCCCTTTGAAATAGAGATACCCGTCGGCGTCCTGCTCAAACACGTCGCCTGTTCCAATGAAACTGTCGGCCATCGCGGCGCTTTGCCCACGGCCCTCGAGCAGCCCGATGCGCCGCTTCATGACTGTCGCCGACTGGATGAATAATTGCTTCATGTCGGATCCGTCGTCGAGGTCGCGTAACTCGACTGTAACACCTGGATGCACTCGCCCAACGGAACTGTAGCGGTAGGGCGGTTCGGCGTGTGCCGCCAATGTCGAAACCCGCGGGCCGGCCTGTGTGAGGCCATAGGTCAGATATAATTCTCCCCGAGGCCTGGCTGCAAGTAATTGCTCGACTTGCTCAGGCGCCAGGCAATCACCACCGATGCTTAGCACGCGTAATCCGTCAGGCCAATTGACACTGTCAATAAGAGATCGCGCGAGAATCGGGGTGAGCGAAGAAACCGTCACACGATGATCCGCCAGCGTGCGGAAATAGCTTGGGCAATGAAACGGCGGACCGCTGATGACAAGACGATTACCGCGAACCAGCGATGCCAGCGCCTGCGCGACCAGTGCGAACGAAAAATGCAGCGGAAGGTTGATTAGAACCGTGTCGCTTTCGGATTGGCCGATTGCATTGGCGTGTCGATCTGCATTCAAAAGCAAAGCACCGAAATCAAAAAGACAGCCGCTGGAAAAGCCAGACGTTCCCGAGGTCATCAATACCACTTCGCCAGGTTCGGCCGCCGGATCGTTGTCCCGCCCGCAGCAGTGCACGTGCGCTCCGCCAATCGTGGCAATTGGAACGCCAAACACGTTACTTGGAAGAGGCCGGAACGATGCAATCGCGCGGGCGCCGAATGCGTCGGCTACCTCACGCAGCCGAGCGGATGGTGTATGCGGTCCAACGATCGTGGGCACGCCACCTGCCATCATCACCGCGAAAAAATGTTGCAGCAGCGCCTTGCCATTCGGAAGGCACAGCAGGACCACATCGCCTGGGCGAATATGCGCCGCCTGCCATCGGTCGGCCAACTCAGCGACCGACGCCTCGCTTACGAGGACGGTATGCTCGGCGTCGGCATCCACGACGCGATCAAGGAAGGTCTGAACAGTACGAATGTCAAACATCGGCCTTACCTTACTCTGGTTGTGTCAGCACACGACGCCACCCAATCCAAATCAATCTCCGACAACATGTCTGGTGAAATGCTCTTTGCCATTACGGGCCCCAGTAGCAGACACTTGGCGTGAAAGCGCCCTTCACCAATCCGCTGCGAAGCCAACAGCACGACCAAAGGCACGTTGTGCTTTTCAATCCAGCTCGATGCCAGCGATATCGCGGCAGGTAGACCTACCGCGGGAGGCATCGTCAAATTCATTGTCGGCCCCCGCAGGCCATGGGTGATGCAAGTCACCCCCGCAAGCGCGCCCGGGTTGGACGCAGGATATCGTAGCGGCGACGAAAAACCTTCTGCAGCCGCCTGGGCCACCGCGGCGATCGTCTGGGACGGACCGTGGTGGCTCACTGTAATTACGCCGATTTCGTGACGCTTGGACAAAAGTTCCGGCGTTAGATCATTTAAGGCCAGGCCTACAGCCGTCGCCGCAGTCCACGACATCGCATCGGCATACCGCACGGCGCTGCGAGCGGCCTGGCTGAACATCTCCATTTTGGGTTCTGAGGCTTCAGCACTCCCAACAACGGCCAGATTTTTTTTCAAATCGCTCGGCGTCATCTCGGAACCTGAAAAACGAGGCTCGTGTCAAATCCGCCGAATCCCAGAGTCAAGCTTATACCAAACTTGGCAGTATGGTCGATTGCAGACGGA
>JBEKYH010000550.1:0-2991 GCA_049511115.1 Tepidisphaeraceae bacterium
ATGGCCATCGCCTCGCCGACGCTTTTCATCTGCGTCGTCAGCGTCTCGTCGGCGTCGGGGAATTTCTCAAACGTCCAGCGCGGAATCTTAATGACGCAGTAGTCGATGGTCGGCTCAAAACAAGCCGACGTATACCGCTCAAATTTGCCGTCCTTCTTGACCGACGTAATGTCGTTGGCCAACTCATCCAGCGTATATCCCACCGCGAGCTTGGCGGCGATTTTGGCGATGGGGAATCCCGTCGCTTTTGAAGCCAGGGCGCTCGATCGCGAGACGCGCGGGTTCATTTCCACGACCACCATGTCCCCATTGGCCGGATCGATGGCAAACTGGATATTGCTGCCGCCGGTTTCGACGCCAACCGCGCGGATGATGGCAATCGACGCATCGCGCATCCGCTGGTATTCCTTGTCGGTCAGGGTCTGCACCGGCGCCACGGTGATGGAATCGCCCGTGTGGACGCCCATCGGGTCGAGGTTTTCAATGGAGCAGATGATGACCACGTTGTCGTTGCGGTCGCGCATCACTTCCAGTTCGTATTCCTTCCACCCGATGACCGACTGCTCGACGAGCACCTCATGAACCGGCGAGGCATCGATGCCGCGCTGGATGATCTGCTCAAATTCCTCGTTGTTGTAGGCGATTCCGCCGCCGGTGCCGCCGAGCGTGAACGCGGGGCGGATGATGAGCGGCAGGCCGATCTCCTCGCGGACTTTGTGCGCGTCGGCCAGCGAATGCACGACGCCGCTGCGCGGAACCTTGAGGCCGATCTTGATCATCAGGTCCTTGAAGACCTGCCGGTCCTCGCCGCGGAAGATCGCCTGCCGATCCGCCCCGATCATTTTGACGCCAAACCGGTCGAGGATGCCTTTGTCGAAGCAGGCGATGCCTGTGTTCAGGCCGGTCTGGCCGCCAAGCGTTGGAAGCAGCGCATCTACCGGCGTCCCCTGCGCCTTCTCCCGCGCCAGAATCTTTTCCACCGCCTCCGGCGTGATAGGCTCGATATACGTCGCGTCGGCAAACTGCGGGTCGGTCATGATCGTCGCCGGATTGGAATTGATCAGGACGATCCGGAACCCCTCCTCCTTCAGCGCCCGGCAGGCCTGCACGCCGGAATAATCGAACTCGCACCCCTGGCCGATGACGATCGGGCCCGAGCCGATGATGAGAATCGAATGAATGTCCGTGCGTTTGGGCATTGGGAAAAAAACGTCGGGGGTACTTTACAGGTCTTGGTGCGGATTTCCAGCGCGCGGCAACAGTGCACGGAATGGTTGGATGAATTCGGCCGGAACAAAAAAGAGAATTTAACCGCCAAGACGCAAAGACGCCAAGATCAGAATGAGAAGCTGATTTCTTCTCACTCTTAACTTGGCGTCTTTGCGTCTTGGCGGTTAAACCTCTTTTTTTCCCGAACAAGTCATCAGCTTGACTGGAACTCTCCTTGCACATCGCCGTCGCCCGAGCCGTCGATCCCTTCGTGGCCGACCGTTGACACGGTGCCATCGGCGTTGATGACAACCAGCTCGAAGCTACCGTTAACCGCCACGCCACCGTTGGGGCCATTGGTAACGGTGCCTTGGAATTGGATGGCCGTGGTGTCTCCCGTCGGCAGTGTCGGCGTCGTGTACAGGGCCGAACCGGTCAGGTCGCCCGTGAATGCCCCGGTGGCCAGGTCCGTGATCGTGCAAGCGACAGAAAGCGACTGCGTGTTGCCCAGGCTGTCCGTGCCCTCAAGCTGAAGTGTAAAGGTCGTCGGACCCGTGGCAATCGAATCGCCGCCCCTGCCGACAAAATCATCGCTGGCCTGGCCGCTGCCAACAATCGGCGTAATGATGCTGCCGTAGAGCACAATCGACGATTCGATGCCGGTCGAGTTCGTATCCAGCGAATAAAGCGGAGGCGTCGAGCCAGTCGTGCCATACAGGCTCAGATCATTTATGAAATTGGACGGAATTGGTGTGCCCCATCCGGTCTCGGCGGCGTAGCCCACCGTTCCGCCGAGATTAAAATCGGCTCCCAAATTGTTCAAATTCATGCTGTAAATGGCGTTGTTGAGATTGTTGCCAATCACAGGCAAGTTATTCGCATTCCGCACCTGGTTCGCAAGGGCGACGGTAGCCGCGAACATCGGGCAGGCGAGGCTCGTGCCGCCGACTTCCGCCCAGCCGATGTCGCCGGCCAAATCAGGGCTGGTTGTATAAGTGGCGACACCTGTGTCGGGATCGGCCAGGAAGGAAACGTCCGGAACTTCACGGAAAGCGGTGGCGGCAAGTCCCAGCACGGACTGCTGGTAAACCGGAGCGGGCTCGACGGCACTTGTGCCGCCGCCGCTCCCCTCAGTCCCCACGTGCCATACAGTTTCCGCGGGGAGAACCCTCGAGCCGTCGCTGGAGAGAGTTAGCTCGGTCCCACCCACCGCCGTGACATACGGCGACGTGGCCGGATATGACAACTCACCAAACGTGTCGCCCGAAGCGGCGCAGAAAGACACCGTCGGGTAACTCTCAAAAATGCGGTCTAATTCATATTCTTGCGCGCCCAGCACCGGGCTTGCTGATGTGCCGCCGGTAGGTTCGTCCGCGCCGAAGCTCATCGATACCACGCCCCCGCCGGCCGCAGTGTTGGCGGCGAGGTTACCCGCTACATTGACCGCGTTATACAAATCGTTGGTTGAATTGGTGGCCGCCTCAACGAGGATAATCTTGGCGTCGGGAGCGATGGCGTGCGACCATTCGCAATCCAGCGCAATCTCCTGGTTCCAGTCGGTGCTGCTGCTCGGCTGAACTCCGGTGGCGTAGACCTTTTCAAACGTCTGGGCCGTGGGAACTGGCAGGCCGAACTCCTGGGAGAAAACCGTCAGATCATTGAAGATGGTCGGTGAATCGAACGCGTCCACGATGACGATCGTCTGCCCCTGGCCCAGGTCCGTGGTCGTCGAGCTCGTGAGGGCGCCAAAACCATAGCCGGCGCGCACTTGTTGGGGCGTAT
>JBEKYH010000551.1:0-2991 GCA_049511115.1 Tepidisphaeraceae bacterium
CCCAGCGTCACTGGGCCGGCTGAACCTATCGCGAACACCTGGAGCGGCTGCGAAAACAGGACGGTCGTTAATTTGGGATCAGCCAAGTACGACGAGATCATCGCCTGCATATCGGCATTTCTGAAATCCATGAGGCTGATGTCCGCCAGTGCCGCATTGGTGGAGCTGATCACCTGCAACTGGGCGTCCGCGAGCGTCGCGCTGGCCTGGTGCTGGTCGTTGAGCAGGGGGAGGAAGGTTGACTCGATTTCCTCGCCGGGCACGACAGCCACGAGCAGTGTGGAGGGATCCGCAGCTCCAAAGTCCGCCGCCACCAGGCTAACCCCCTGATCGCGCAGCTTCATGAACCGGCTGACTCTGACCTCGGCGACCGAATTCAGCCAGGTTTTCATCTCCGCGGAGAGATCTTCGGCCTTGAGCGTCGATTTTGGGGGAAGATAGGCGACCAGGTCGCCGTTGGTTTTGTTGTAGGAGAATAACTCCGCGACGCGCGAGCCGAGCTGCTCCGCAAGGTCTTCGGCAGGGCGTTGCTCGAAGTTTAAGCCTCGCGGCGGCGCCGCGGCGGCGCCGCCGCGGCCAGGTTGATTTTGGCCCGCGGCCCCACCGCGCGAATTTTGCTGTTGCGCCCCCGTCTGCGGAGTCCGGCCTCCTCCGCGCCCCCCAGCATTGCGGCCTCCGCGGCCCACGGGGATGGGCCGATGTTCCAGCCACCCCAGGTCGCCGATGATCGAAGAATAAAACGTCGAAATGGCCCGGCTGGTCTCATCCGCCAATAGTTCCTGCCGCGATTGGGCCTGTTCTATCGCATGCGTGCTGGTCGAGCGATAAATCTCCGCCGATGCCAGCGCCACCAGCGTCAAAACGGCCAGCAGAAGCAGGCCGTGGAAGAGTAGAATCCGGGAGATAAATCGTTGCGGGCGATCTTGCATGGTCGATTGGCAAAATCGTAACCGGTATGAGCGGGGAAAGGGAGGGCGGTGCGCAACGCGACCAAGTGCGTCCGGTGAGGTCCTTAACGAGGGTGTTGTCCTTTCGCGGCCGCCCTCGCTTCGATGGCTCGTTTCGTCGACAGAATTTCCAGCCGCAATGACTCCGGATCAGGCAATTCCGTCAGATAATGGGAGGCAAAGACTTTGGCCTTGATGCCGCCCATCGCATAATGAACGACTGCTTCGTTTTTGGCGCTGCAGAGGATCAGCCCGACCGGTTCGTTTTCCCCCGTCTCCATCATGCGCTCACGGACGTAATTGAGATAGAGGTTCATCTGGCCGGCATCGGCAGGGGTGAACTTGCCGATTTTCAGGTCGATGACCACAAGGCACCGCAGCCGGCGATGGAAGAGCAGCAGGTCGATGCGATACCACTCATCGCCTATTCGAATTCGTTTCTGCCGCGCCACGAATGCGAAACCTGCTCCAAGTTCAAGCAGGAATGTTTCCAAGTGCCGCACGAGTGCCGCTTCAAGCTCGCTCTCGCTGTACTCATCCGTGAGATTCAAGAACTCAAGGAAGTAGGGATCGCGCAGCTCGTCCTCCAGGGAGACGGCGTCTTCCGGTCGCGGATTTTGTCCGCGTGCCAGGAGGGCTGTGGGGTTTTTGGAATGAACGCTCCGCTCGAAGAATTGTGTGCTGATCTGGCGGTCCAGTTGCCGCACCGACCACCCACCGCGAATCGCTTCACTTTCGTAGAAGGCGCGAGCAGAGGGTTTTTCCACGGCCAGCAACCGCACATAATGCGACCAGGGCAGGGGGAAAATGCCGAGGAAAGCTATCCGATCCGATTTGGCAGACAGCGTCTGCACAATTGACAGTGGCTTCAAGGGCGTGGGGGTTTTGCCGTCTTCCGAATTGCCCGGCGCACTCATGCCAGCATCTGGGCTTGTGGATACTTCCGACAGCGCCGGACAAATTACCCTTGCCTCGAATTTGGCAGACGGTGTCTGCCAAATCTCCCAGCCAAGGTAAAACGCGCGCATCTGACGCAGGTTTCGAGCCGAAAACCCACGGCCATGCTGGCGGGTCAGATCGTTACCTAGTTTCGCCAGGAGTTCCTTGCCGTACTCCGCCCTGGCCTTGCCTCTCTGCTCGTGCTCGACGATCCGCCGGCCAATTTCCCAGTAGGTTGCCGTCAGGATCGCGTTGACGGACCGGGAAGCGCCGCGCCGGGCCTGCTCCAAAAGATTGGAAATCTCAACGACGAGTTGCCCATAGTCTGCCGGCGATGGGCGTGAGATCACCTTCGTCGCCGGCACAACCTTCTCCTTTGCTCGTTTCATGCGCACGGCGCGGTTCCGCCAAAACTAAAATCCTGGGATTTAAATTGAATACTGTGCAAGGAAGCGCACAGCCCCTTAGGAATTACCGCTCGCTTCGACTGGCTCATCCTACTAGAACAGATTAAGCAAATCTTCCCGGAAGACATGCCGTTCTCGCAGAAGGCTCAGTCCTCAGTCCTGGGCCCTCAGACCTTCGTCTGCTAAGCCGCATCCAAATGTGCCGCAATGCTGCTCGTCCACTCCAGCCCTGCCGACAGCGTGCGGCTGCTGGCATCGGCCGGCTCATCCACCCAGACCACCCGCGCCAGCATCATGTCGCGACGGTTGGCCAGGGGTTGGCCGCCTTCGCTCAGGCCGACGTGGATATTCAGAAGATCGCCGGAGCGGATCATCGACGTATGCGGCATGGTGACGCGCAATCCGCTGGAGGAGACGTCTTCGGTTTGGCCGCCGATGAAGCGGCAGGCGGTAGGGACGTAGGCTTTGATCGGACGGTGCTGGCGGATGCGCAATCCCTTGCGGCGTTCGGCCCCGCCGGCATCACCAATAAAAAGACCGCCCTCAGGATCGCCCGCCAGGTTCATTGGGTCAAATGAAAGCATCATGGGGCCACCGCCTCCCGTTTTCGGCGACTGAGAGGAATCAACGTGAATGTTAAGCTCGGTCATCTATTACGTTATCGGGCGGATGGGAAGCTAGCTTAGAGAAATTATTCG
>JBEKYH010000552.1:0-2979 GCA_049511115.1 Tepidisphaeraceae bacterium
GACGATTGTCCCTGTCTATCACAGTAAGGTACTTTCGTACGCGTACAGACTCCGCTTCGGCGGACCTGCTTGTTACGCCCTGCTTTTCGCAGGGCGTTTTTTCGTGTGCCACGCTTGCCGAGTGTTTAGCAGGTGCCAGTCCTCTACGGGACGGAATTGGCGAACCCATCCGGACAAATCTGTGTATGTCAATATGTATATTCGGGCGGAAAATACAGCAATAAAATGATAAAACATGCCCCAAAACTGTTCCAAACTGTTCCAAACTGTTCCAAATCCCGCCCAACAGACGGGTTTGCCAAAACCCCGTTACGACCCCGCTCCGGCCAGCAACTGCACCAGCACCGCCTGCGCACTCCCCTTCCATGCCGCCCCAATCTGCTCACCCTCCAAACCGTCGCCAAGGAGCACCACCTCATCTCCCGCCCGATCCGTTTCGTTGGTTTCAATAAACGACGACTGCATCCCCACCTCCAACACGCGCGACGGCCGCCCATTCACCAGGCACGGCCCCGGCCGAAATCCGCGCGCATATCCGGCGAGAATGACCCCGACGTGCGGCGTCACGAACCCGGTGTAACCTGCCGGGCCGCGCGTGGCGCGCGTTTCGATGAGCGGAGCGCTGATCCGCACCGCGCCGCGGTACAGAGCCAACCCCGGCCGCACCGCGTCGAGGCGGCAGGCAGGATCATCTAACAGGGCCGTAGCGGCGGCGTGAAGTTTGATTCCACGATCGCGCCCGCCGACCAGTTCAACAAGTCGCGCCGCCTGATCCGCGCGGACGGCGTGAGTGAATGCCTCCGTGCAATTCCCCGCCGCAAGCGCCTCGGCCACATTTTCCGCGGGGCAGGCAAACCGTTGCATTCCCGTATCAACGCTGAGAACCGGGGACGCCGCGCGCAGGCGGCGAGCTTCCTCGACGCTGCTGACCGCCGGGCGGGCGTGCAGCCGCAGAAAATCCTCCGCCGTTGCATCCAACGGTGGCCCGATGCAGAGCGTTGGTTTGCCGGTGAGTTGCCACAGATCATACGCCTTGGCCTCAGCCACGCTGAAGACGACAAATCCCTGCACGACATCGCCGATCGCCCGCGCGACTGCCCGCGCGCCCAGTCCGTAGCCGTTGGCCTTGACGACGGCATACACGTCCACACCCGTCGCGCGGACGATTTCCTCCGCGTTTTGCCGCACGCGGGCATAGTCGATGGCAACAGTGACGTTTTCCTTGCAATTCACGTCCGCATTGCACACCAGATACGAGCTTCTTGTCCAGAGGTCATTTTCCAAAGGGCGTTGTCGCGCGGGTCGGTTACCCGTAAACTTCGCGCCGCCATTAACGGCGAAGGAGAACCATCAGATGCCGCACGAAAAGTTCGATCCCAAATTGAAATTCACATTCGGTCTGTGGACGGTCGGCAACCCCGGCCGCGATCCGTTCGGCGAGCCGACGCGCGAGAAACTCTCGGTCCGGCAGATTTGCGACCTGCTCGGCGAGGTCGGCGCCTATGGCGTCAACTTTCACGACAACGACGCGGTTCCGATAGACGCAACATCGCAGCAGGCGGGCCAGATCATCAAGGAATTCAAGCAGGCGGTGAAAGACAACGGCCTGGTCGTTCCTATGGCGACGACCAATCTGTTCAGCGACCCGGTTTTCAAGGACGGCGCCTTCACCAGCAACAACGCCAGGGTGCGCGCGCTGGCGATCCAGAAGACCATGCGCTCAATGGAATTTGGCGCGGAGATGGGCGCGAAAATCTACGTCTTCTGGGGCGGCCGCGAAGGCGTCGAGAGCGACGCGACCAAATCTCCCGTAACGGCCATCCACCGCTTCCGCGAGGCGATTAATTTCTTGAGCGAATGGAACATTTCCCAGAAATTCGGCTACAAATTCGCCTTCGAGGCCAAGCCCAACGAGCCGCGCGGCCACATGTATTTCGCCGTCACCGGCAGTTATCTCGCGTTCATCCCCACGCTCAATCACCCCGAGATGTGCGGCGTGAATCCCGAGGTGGCCCACGAGCACATGGCCGGCTTGAATTTCGTGCATCAGGTCGCCGCCGCGCTCGAGGCCGGCAAGCTGTTCCACATCGACCTCAACGACCAGGAATTCGGCCGCTATGATCAGGACTTCCGCTTCGGCTCGGCCAACCTGAAACACGCCTTTTTCCTCGTGAAACTGCTCGAAGACCACGCCTACAACGGCCCGCGCCATTTCGACGCCCACGCCTACCGCCAGAGCAACCACGCCGATGTTAAGTCGTTTGCGCGCGGGTGCATGAGGACGTACATGATTCTCAAGGAGAAGGCCGCGAAGTGGAACGCGGATGCGGAGATTCAGGGGTTGCTAGCGCGCATCAACGTCGAGGACGCGGGGCTTGCCAAGCTCACGAAAAAGTTCAGCGAAGCCAATGCGAAAAAGCTGCTGGCCGCGCCGCTGGATCGCCTGGAACTGGCGAAGGCGGATTTGCCGTATGAGGAGTTGGATCAATTGACTATGGAGGTGTTGATGGGGGTGAGGTAGGGCAATTGCCCTTGGACGCCGCGCCCGGGTTGGGTACGCTTGCCCGCATGGGCCCGCCCTATGTGACCGTTCGTCTTTCTCAGGGCCCGAGTTCGCGCAAACATTTCACCGCGCAATTCCTCGTGGACACCGGCGCTACCGATAGCTTTGCGCCGGGAGTCGCGCTGCGAAAGGCGGGGATCAAGCCGGTCGGAAAGACCACCTACGAGTTGGCGGATGGCCAGACCAAGGAATTTGAATTCGGATTGGCGACGATCCGGTTCATGGGCGAGATCACTTCCGGCCGCGTCATTTTCGGCGATGAATCGGTCGAGCCGCTGCTGGGTGTGACCGCTCTGGAATCGGTGGGGATTCTGGTCGATTCGGCGAATAAGACGCTGAAGCGGTTGCCCGCGATACCGTTGAAGTAGAGAAGACCTCGGTCGCGGGGAACGCCCAGGATTTTGACCCCAGATCCA
>JBEKYH010000553.1:0-2979 GCA_049511115.1 Tepidisphaeraceae bacterium
CCCCCGCCTTCTGTGACCAACAGATACCTCGCCGCTGCGCCGCATAGCTCCTAAACTAATGCTGGAGACTCCTGCGTGACCACCGACGAGGAACTGAATCTTCTCGACTCTCAGCTCAGGCGACTGAAGATCGAGTACGAAATTTTCTTCAGCAACCCCACGAAGCGTCCGCCCACCGACGTGGAGTGGAAGGTGGTTGCCCTCATACGCAAGTTTTCCGACGGCGGCCGCATGAGCTTCTCTCAGCGCTACCGTTACAACGAAATGTCACAGCGCTATGCCGTTTACAGCGATCTGTGGCGCAAAAAAGCCCGCATTCGTGAAGAAGGCTATCGCCGTCCGCAGGATGCCCTGCTTTCGGTGCAGGGCGTTCGCATCGCCGAAGACGAGCACAAAGAGCAGCATCACCCCGTTTACGGCGTCAGCGCGGCCGCAGCTGCAGCCGCGGGTGGAGCGCGTGCGCAGGCCTCGCAATCTTTTTCCCTGCATGACGTCGACAATAGCGAACGGGAACAGGTCGAGCGCCTCTACAACATCCTGGTCGCGGCCAAGAAGAAAGCCGGCGAAAACGTCTCCGGCAATTTCGATTCCTTCACCACCTTCGTGCAGAAAAAGACCCAGCAAATCCGTAAACAATACGGCTGCCAAAGCGTGGAATACTCGGTCGAGCTGACCGATGGGCACGTAAAGCTGAAAGCCAAAGCGAAAACCTAGAAGCTTGCGGAACCCGGAAACTTATGAAGTTTGCGCGACGAATTCTGATTACCGTAGCTGCCACGCTGGCGGTCGTCTTCATTGGGATCTACTGGATTGCGCCTGTCGCGCTTTCTTTGTATTCGTCCAGGAGAGCCCCGGCAATCACTAGAGTTGTGCCCACCGATTTGAAGGACCGATCCGTGTCAGAGGCCGTGGGCGCGAAGCTGTCCTATCTCGGTTACGAATTCGACGTTCCGTGGAGCGACCTGGACGAATCGAAGACTGAGCTTTACCCCAAAGACAAACTTGATAAGCGTTGGGCTCGGCTCTATTTCCGCTCGGGACTGCAGCTAATTATCTTCACTGCCCCGCCACGTTCGATGGCTGATCAATTGATGAATACGGATCTTAAGATGTCTCCGCAAGCATTCGCAGCTGTCTTCGGACAGCCAGCAGCAGGTTCCGACTATGAGTTCATGAAGCGCGTCTTCGAGTTCTCGCCCAACAGAATGCACCCTTGGGCCCTATCAACCACCGTCGCGTCTCGCGAGGAAGTCCTCCTTCTGGTTAAGTCCATTGTTCCCTCTAAGCCGGCTGAAACCGGTATCTTTAATGTGCGTAATGCAAGCTATCAGGGCTTTCAGCAAGGCGATCCGGAGGTTCGACAGGACACTCTTCTGCTCGACCTATACTCGGCAAACGGCGGCTTCGAGATCTTATTCGCGCAAAGGAATTACAAAAATAGCCGTGGAGTCACTCAGCCCGAGATCAATCGGATCGTCCAATCACTGCGCACAGCCACACCCACCGAAGTAGCAAACTCCGGAAAGTTAAGAATAGCCAAGCACTAGACTCAATCAGACCCCGCTGAGTTCCTGATAAAATCTTCGGGCGACTTCCAGGAAGCCAATCCTTCATGTCCCAAATTCAGCGCGCCATTCTCAGCGTCACCGACAAAACCGGCCTGGCCGATTTCGCCCGAAAGCTGGCCGCGCTCGGCATCGAACTCGTCTCCACCGGAGGCACCGCCAAACTCCTGCGCGATTCCGGCATCCCCGTCAAAGATATCTCCGAACTCACCGGCTTCCCGGAAATGCTCGACGGCCGCGTCAAGACGCTGCATCCCAAGGTCCACGGCGGAATCCTGCATCGCCGCGAGAATCCCGCCCACCGCAGCGCCGTCGCCGAGCACGGCATCCAGCCTATCGATATGGTGGTCGTGAATCTCTACGCCTTCGAGAAGACCGCGGCCAAACCCGGCGTGGCTTTCGACGAACTCATCGAAAACATCGACATCGGCGGACCCTCCATGATCCGCTCCGCGGCCAAGAATTTTCACGACGTCGCTATCGTCACTTCTCCCGCCGACTACAACGCCATCGCCGAGGAACTCGCGCGCTCGGGCGGTTCGCTCTCGCTTGACACCAAATGGAAGCTGGCCCAGAAGGCCTTTGCCATCACCGCCGCCTACGATTCCGCCATTGCGTCGACACTCGAGCGCGTCAGCGTCAACGGCAATTTCCACCTGCAGCCCCCATCGCATCCTGACGAGCAATTCCCGCAAACCCTGCGCCTGAATTTCCAGAAAGCCCTCGATCTCCGCTACGGCGAAAATCCTCACCAGAAAGCCGCCATGTATTCCGACGGCTCGGGCACCGGCGTGGCCAACGCCCGCCAACTCCAAGGCAAAGACCTCTCCTACAACAACATCGTCGACCTGCAGGCCGCCTGGGATCTGGCTCAGGAATTTGAAGAACCAGTCTGCGCCATCATCAAACACACCAATCCTTGCGGCGCAGCCACCGGCGCCACTCTGGCCGAAGCCTACAAACGGGCGCTCGAATGCGATCCCGTCTCCGCTTTCGGAGGCGTCGTCGGCGTGAACCGTCCCATCGACGCTGCAGCCGCCGAAGAAATGCACAAGCTATTTCTGGAAGTCATTGCCGCCCCGGCCTTCGACGAAGCCGCCAAAGCCAAGTTCGCAACCAAGAAAAATCTGCGTCTGGTCGAAGTCGTCCCTTCAAACCAGAAATGGGTTCTGAAAAATGTTTCCGGAGGAATTCTGGTACAGGATGCCGACGCGCGTCCTTTGCAGCCCTCCGACCTGCGGGTCGTCACAAAGCGTCCGCCCACGCCTGAAGAAACGCGAGCCTTGCTGTTCGCCTGGAAAGTCTGCAAGCACGTGAAATCCAACGCCATCGTCTATGCCCGCGACGGGCAGACCGTCGGCGTTGGCGCGGGCCAGATGAGCCGCGTCGACTCCGCGAAAATCGGCGCCATGAA
>JBEKYH010000554.1:0-2979 GCA_049511115.1 Tepidisphaeraceae bacterium
CGGTTCCGCTTCACTTCCAGTTCCCGGCTCACCAGTCCCAGCCGCGTCAGTCGATCCAGGCTCGACAACGACATATTGAATCCGACGGACTGTTCCACAAGCAGGCCCTGCTTTTTTCGATCCTCGCAAACCATCGCGAGTCCAGCCGCCAGGCAGCGCCCCGGCGTGGGGCGATCTAAGGCTTTTCCATTGGCGGTGACCTCGCCGCCGGCGCGTTGCCCAAACGCACCGAACAAATGCAGAAGCAATTCGCTTCGGCCCGCGCCCATCAGGCCGCCGATGCCGAGGACTTCGCCGCCGCGAACATCAAAGGAAATCCCTTCCAGACACCGTCGCCCCCCGTCGTCATCGACGGCCAGGTCGCGCACCTTCAAGAGCGGCTGTCCGACCTTTTGCGGCTTGCGCCGGGGGAAAAGCTGGGTGATTTCGCGCCCGACCATCTGCCGAATCACTTCACCCGCACTGGTTGCGCTCGCTTCCAGAGTTACCACGGATCGCCCATCGCGCAGCACCGTAATCCGGTCGGCGATGGCGAAGACCTCATCCAGCTTGTGCGAGATATAGACGCAGGTCATCCCGCGCTGGCGCAAGTCGCGCAGGATGCCGAGCAGGACGCCGACTTCCGCCTCCGACAGCGCCGCCGTCGGTTCGTCGAGAATCAGAATGCGCGAATCCTTGGCCAGGGCCTTTACGATTTCGATCAGTTGCTTTTGGCCGACGCCCAGCCGCGACACGCGCGCGGCCGGATCGAGGGAAATTCCAAACCGCTCCAGCAGATTCGCCGCCCCCCGATAAACCGCCGGCCAGTTAATCCGCCCGCCCGACGTCGGCTCCTGGCCCAGATAAATGTTCTCGGCCACCGTCATCTCTTCGACGAGGGCCAGTTCCTGGTAGATCACCGCCACGCCCGCTGCCCGCGCGTCGGCAACGCCGCGAAACCGCGCCGGATGTCCGAAGACACTCATGTCCCCTTCAAAATCGCCGTGCGGATAAATCCCCGACAGCGTCTTGATGAGCGTCGATTTCCCCGCACCGTTTTCCCCGCACAGGGCGTGAATCTCGCCTTGGCGCAGGTCAAAATCCACCCCGGCCAGCGCAGCGACCGGCCCGAATCGCTTCACGATTCCGCTGGCCTTCAATATGACCGGTGAGTTTGGCATGGCGTGGGGGAGAATTGTCCGTCCGGCGTTACTGCGGCCGCGGTGGACGATCCGCCTCGGGGAGTTGCCCGTAGATTTCGTCATAGGTGTGGAAGCCGTCCTTCACGACCACGCTTACGATATTGTCCTTGGTCACCGTGACCACGTCTTCCATGATGGCCGGCACATCGATCGTGCCGTTATTCACGGATGTCGTCGCGATGACCGGTTTGCCCCCCGCCAGCTTGACCGCGGCGTCCGCCGCCACCGACGCCAGCTTCTTCACCGGCTTGTAAATCGTCATCGCCTGCGTCCCCGAGGCGATCCGCTGGCACGCCGCCACGTCCGCGTCCTGCCCCGTCACCAACACCTTACCCGCCAGACCCGTCTCCTGAAGCGCCTGTATGGCTCCTCCCGCCGTTCCGTCATTGCTCACCAGCACCGCCTCAAAGCTGACGTTCTTGGCCAGCGCCGCATTCATAATCCGCTTGGCCACTTCCGGCTTCCAATCCGTGGCCCAGTCCTCGTGCACAACCGTGATGTCTCCACGATCGAGGTACGGCTTTAGCACCTCGTCCTGTCCCTGCTTGAACATCTTGGCGTTGTTGTCGGTCGGGGCCCCGTAAATCCGCACGATTTTCCCGTGTCCCGGGTTCTGCAAATGATCGACGAGATACTGCGCCTGCTGCCGCCCCACGCGAACATTGTCAAACGTCACATACAAATCCGGCTCGCAGTCCTGCGCAAGCCGGTCGTAGGAAATCACCGGCACTCCCGCCTGCTTGGCCGACCGCACGCTCGACGCGACCGCCAGCGCGTCATGCGGCACCAGAACCAGCGCCTTCACCCCCGCCGCCAGCAGCGACTGCACGTCCTTGGCCTGCTGCGCGTCGTCGCTATCCGCCGCCAGCGAGCGCGGATCGGCTCCCAACTCACGGCATCGCGCCATGAAAGCGTCCTGATCGGAGTGCCAGCGCGCCTCTTTCAGCGTATCCAGCGACAGGCCGATCACCACTTGCCCATTGGTCCCCACGCTGGCGGCAGTTCCTTCATGCCCGCCCCGCGCAACGAGCAATCCAATCACCACGCTCAAGGCGAGCGATGTAACCGTGAGAATATTGCGTACGTCCATTCGATGTGTCCTCGTGTCCCGCCCCGTTCTTCGCACAATCCAACCGCCGGCGCATTATCACGAACTCGCCGACAGTGGCAATATTGGCTTAGTCTTCCGTGAAATGAAATGCCGCCCCGCCGCGAACGGTTACGCGATCCCCGCCTGTTTCCCTGGCATGTTTCTCAATCCGCCCCAGATTGGCGGCCTCTTCCCTCATCAGATTCTCCGGCTTACCCGCCGTCACGTACCAAAAAGTCTTCGCGCCCGTCGTATCGACCGGAACACCCGATCGCACCTCTCCGCTGATGTCCGGCCAATACCAACTCAGCACCTCGCCGCATGTCCCGGTAAAAATTGGCTCATCGTCCTTCCGCCGGACGCGCAGCGCCTCCGCGACCGGCCGGACATTCATCCGCACCCGCGGCAGGAACACCGCCGTCACGTCCATCCAGATCATCGGCCCGATGAGCACTGCCACGATCAGCGCGATCCACCACCTCAGCTGCGTTGTCGCGGCGAGGGCCGCAACCCCCTCACAGGCGGCGATCAGCAATCCCGGCACTAAAAAGAAATCCACGCGCGCCCCCGTCAGCGGGTATTGGCCCGCGCCGGCAGCGAAGATCACCCATAACAGCGGCCCAAGGCACAACCCCGCCTTGACCCACTCTCTCCGCCCGATCCAAACGGCCGCCCCGACAATAATCAAAGCGCAAAGCAATCCCTCCC
>JBEKYH010000555.1:0-2977 GCA_049511115.1 Tepidisphaeraceae bacterium
CAGCACCGCACTCTTGGATTGGCGTCGGGCGCGGCCATGATCGTCCGGGCCGACGCGATCGCGCGCGCCGGGCTGTTCGATGATGTCTTCTTCGCCTACCTGGAAGACGCGGATTTGTCCTGGAAACTTCGCCAACTGGGGTATGACCTGGCCTACGTTCCGCGCAGCGTCGTGTTTCACAAATACAATTTTAAGCGCGACTGGCGGCATTATTTCCTGCTGGAGCGCAACCGCTGGCTGCTGCTGGGAACGTATTATAAAACCGCGACGCTGCTTTTGCTCTTGCCCGCGCTGGCGGCCATGGAGGCGGGGCAGTTGTATTTCGCATGGCGAGCGGGCGTCTGGAAGGAAAAGCTGCGGGCCTACGGCTATTTCACGCGCCGGGCCAATCTCCTGCTGCTGGCGCGGCGAAGGCAGGCCGCGCAGCGCCGGCGGCGCGTAAGCGATCGGCGCTTTACCGAGCCGTTTGTGGCGACAGTCGAGTTCAGTGAATTAACCAGCCCCTTATTGCGCCGGTTGGCCAATCCCTGCCTCGCCGCCTATTGGGCGATCGCCCGGCGATTGATCTATTGGTGAGGTTGTTTGGCGTATTGCGAACGCGGCACACGCCGAATCTCAATCGTCCCATCCGTCGGCGGCGGTACGCTAAGTTTCAAATTCGTGAGCCATTCCTGCAATTTGGCGTTGGCGGGATCATCCAGCACGAAAACCTGCCGGGCATCGGGCGGCCAGCCGCCATCAAGCTGGTAGTCGTTTTCCTCCACCACCGTGTGGCGGCTCAGATACGACAGCACACGCGCCGATTTGCTCGGCGCCAGGATGACCGAGTCGGGCCGCAGGGTCGAGATAAGCTGGGCCTGTGCGACCATGGGAGCATATTTTCCGCCGGAATAGTGGGTGAGGAACGGGGCTGTTCTCTGCTCTCGAATCACCCCGATCACCTGGCAAAAATTGGGAACAAATCCCAACCCGAGCAAAAGCCCAAAGATAATATTTCCCGCCGCCAGCGGCAGCTTGTGGTTGATCCACTTAAGCGCCTGCCACCAGGCGAAGATCAGCAGGGGCAGGATTTGCAGGAAATATCGCTCATTGGTCTGCACGGCGACCATCATCAGGATCGACGCCGCGACCCACATTCCCCATAGAGCGCGCCGCCGCCACAGCGCAACCCCAAAGCTCAGAGTCGCCAGCGCCCCCACGACATTCACGGCCGCCCCCACATGCTCATACCAATGCCGATCTCCCGGCATATCCGGCGCGGGCCCGAATTTGATCCCCAGCATGGCGCTGGTGCCGGTCTGGCGGACAAGGTCCAGGGCGTTGTCTTCCATGAGGGCCACGAACTTGGCCCGCTGGCTGGGGTGAAGCTGGTTAAAAATCTGATCTTCGTATCGGTCGCGGCGCTGGCCATCCGACCCGCGCCGCGGGTCGGCGACGTAAAAAATCGCCGCCGTCACAAACGCCACGACCGCGGCGACCACCGCCGTCTTCCACGAAATCCGCCCTTTAAGGCCGGCCCCGATCAGCGCGATGATCGCCACCGGCACCAGCGCGAGCCATGCCGGCCGCATGGAGATCGCAATCACCAGCCCCACGACCATGAGGCTTGAATCAAGGAAAATCTGCCGCTTGCTTTTCCATCCGCGCCGGACCATCGCCTCATAGCCGGTGAGAAAGGCCATCACGCCCAGCAGAAAGGGCATGTCCGTCATCAATGCGAATGAGGCGCGGTAAAACCAGCGCGTCAACCCAACGCCGCAGGTGACAACGACCGCCGTCGGACGGCCGGCGTGCAGGCGGATGAGGCGGTACGTCAGCCCCAGCGTCGCAAGGCCGACAAGGGGCATCAGGATGTTTTCCGCCACTAGATTCAGCGGGTCCCGATGCGCCGCGGGAAGCATACGAAACACGACCGACAGGGCATACGGTAGCCCCGGGTAGGCGGTGGCGCTGGGTTTGCCGTGGTAGGTGTAGCCCTGGCCGTTGGCGATATTCCGGGCGAGGCTGAGGTAAAGCGCGCTATCCGGCTCGATGCGCCATTGGCCGTTGATGCCCAGCAGATAGATAAGGACCAACCCCGCCAGCAGCCAGCGGCGATGGCGATCGGCCAGGTCCAATAACCCGTCCGCCCAGTCCTGACTGGGGCGACCCCTTGCCGTGGAGGGCAAGTCTTCGATAAGTAAATCCGCGTCCATGACAGCCTTCTTCACGCCAGGAAAACAGCAGCCGCAGTATAGAAGTCGTCGCCCGCGCGTAAAGCACTAATGGCGCCCTAGCTTACCTTGTCAGACTGGCAGGGTTCAACCCCCGACTGTCGTTTTGACACCCTCAATCTTTTGCCTCCCCCGCATGTGGGCCAAATAGCCTTTTGTAACCATATTCCAAAACGCGACTTATAGCGGACGCTGCTCAATTCATTCATGGCACATTGTTTGCGAATCGTGATCGGTTTGAGAGTAACGAGGTCCGCGCGCAGTTGCGCAAGCAGGGAGTCAACATGGCAAAAATTATTGGAATCGATCTGGGAACGACCAACAGCGTGGTAGCCGTCATGGAAGGGGATCAGCCTAAGGTGCTGATCAACTCCCAGGGCAGCCGCCTGACGCCCTCGGTCGTCGCATTCACCGACAAAGGCGAACGCCTCGTCGGACAGACAGCGAAACATCAGCAAGTCACCAACCCCAAGAACACCATCTTCAGCATCAAGCGATTCATGGGCCGCCGGCATAGCGAAGTGGGAACCGAAGAAAAGATGGTTCCCTACGAAGTGGTTGGAGGTCCGCAGGAACTCGTCCGCGTCCGCGTCCGCGGCAAGGAGTACACCCCCGAGCAGATTTCCGCCGATATTCTCGCCGATTTGAAAAAGACGGCGGAGGACTATCTCGGTGAGAAAGTCACCGAGGCGGTCATCACCGTGCCGGCTTATTTCAACGACGCCCAGCGCAAGGCCACCAAGGACGCCGGCGAGATCGCGGGG
>JBEKYH010000556.1:0-2976 GCA_049511115.1 Tepidisphaeraceae bacterium
CTTCTGGGCGTTCTGCAGCGCAACCGCGAGTTCTCGCAATTGCTGGATGGGAGCCTCGACCCCTAGGTCCTTTTAGAATCGCGGCCTATGTCTGCGGCCCGCGATGTTCATACTGATTGGGCTGTCTGCCTCACGACTCCGCCCGCGTCGGCAGCCCCAAATGCTCCAGCACGCGATCCGTCATCCGCCCGACGCTAAAGTTCGCCGCGACAATTGGGGCATTTTTCGCAAGCTCGCCATGCAGCGCGCCATCGGTCACGAGCCGCTTAAGTTGCGCGGCCAGATCGGCCGTATCCCAGGATTTGAATTTCAACCCCCCTGCCGATCCGTTACAGGAAATCGCCTCGGTGATGCCCCCCTGATCGGGCACCAGCACCGGCGTGCCGTGGCTCATGGCCTCTGGGGCCACCATGCCGAACGGCTCGCGATGAATGCTCGGATACACCACGCAGCGACTGAACGCATACAACGCCGCCCGCTCGGCGTCGGTGATGCGACGTTTCCACAGGACTTTCACGCGCAGGTGGCCGGCGATCTGCTCGCAAACTTCCCGGTATTTCAAGCCGAAACTCGATCCGCCGCAGGCGACGATCTGCATTTTGATCCCCTCATCCTGCAGCAATTTCACCGCGTACAGCAGAAGATCAATTCCCTTCTCCGAATCCTGCCGCCCGAAATACGTGACGATCGGAATGTCGCGCCGAAGGCCGGGAATCTTGGCCGTCAGCAATTCAAATCGCGGCGGCTCATTTTGTTTCGGCAGTTCGATCCCCGGATAAATCGCCCGCAAGCGATCGGGATCAATCCCCATCTCGTCGTGCAGCCGCTTGATGTAATCGCGGCTTACCGCGACGGCCGGCCATCCGCTGGCGGCAGTCGCCTGCCGAAGTCGCGCGTAATAATCCTGCACGCGGCCGATGCGGTCGGCATAGTTGGCGAAGATTTCCTCGCCTTGAAAGGTGACGAGGTAATCAAACTTAGCCACCCCGCGCTCTTTCACCGCCTGTGCGAACGGGCAGATCATCGCGAACGTCGGGAGCAAATGCGTCACGCCGTCGCGGATGATCCAGCGCTCGATGCGGCTCTGCAAAGATGGATCGCCATCGCAGACCGCGCGCACCAGGTTGCACATCAAGCGCGTGAGATAATCCTGATGCTGCTGCATGAACCGCCGGCGGCGCTGGGCCGGATAGAGCGACAGCAGCCGCCCGGCGAGGTCGAGCAGATCGCTGGGCCGCTCATGCTGAAAGCGCGTGCCGCGGCAGAGCAGGCGCTGGGGTATTTTGGGGTGGACCAGTTCGCTGTTGGTCTCCATCATCCAATAGACGTGGACTTTGAAACCGCGGGCATGAAGCTCATTGGCCAGCCGCATATCGCGGATAATCGCCCCCTCATAGGAGCCGCTGGTCAAAGCCACGAACGCAAACACCGGCTGGGGCATGGGTACAGGTTAAGGAAGCGCAAGAAAAGAAGAAAGACGATTGACCCGCCATGACGCCATGACGCCAAGGCAGGAGGGAGCGGAAAACCCGTCTAAATCCTTGAATTTCTGCTGATTTCCTTGGCGTCTTGGCGACTTGGCGGTTCGATTGACTGTTCGGCTGGCTTGCAGGCGGCCAAAAGCCGATGTACATATACGCTGACGCGCGGGCGTAGCTCAGTGGTAGAGCGTCACGTTGCCAACGTGAATGTCGAGGGTTCGACCCCCTTCGCCCGCTTTTAAGTCTATTTGCAACCTATGCTTGCAGCGACTGTCTATTTGGAAGGCTGGGGCGAATACTCGACCCAAACGTGAACGCTGCGAACTGGTATTTCCAGCGGTTTCGCTTTTTGTAGTGCAGAAAATTGGTCTAAAGTAGTGCCATTGGGAAGGGACTCCAAAGTCACGGTGCTTATGGCGGCGAGAACTTGGAGATAATCCGTGCACCAGTCGATGGCCGCAGCGGATCCCTTGATACTCGCCACCCCCGCTTAATGGTAAATCCGGCCGCCACGGCTTCTGGATCGTCCAATCCACGCTGTGTGGCAAAGTCATTTGTTTCCTCCAGTTTTCATCGCCATAGGGCCTGCTGCGGTGGATGTCCTCCAGTTGAAGGATAAGACATGCAAGCAGTAATTCAGATACATTATTCATGAACCGTTACATAAGATGCTGACGGAGTCGTTCAATGCTGGCCAGCAATTCTTCTTGGTTCGCGCCGACCGGAAGCGCCTTCGCTTCGCTCCATTTCCTCAAAATCACGTCTGCCATCGTCGGTGCATCTGTGAACAGACCCTCTAACTCCTCTGACGAAATCGGTCCAATAGGCCAGTCGATGAGCGAATTGATCGCGGCTGAGGGCAGGCCAATCGCTTTCGCAATTGAACGTACGTTGCCAAGACCGAGTGTACCCTCGTGGATGAGAATGGCCGCAATGATGGTTGCTGGCGCTATCGGACCGTTCACAAGAGTCGCATCACCAGGCGCAACCGCCTGACTGCTGATTTGCCCGGCGATGACGAGCACGGCCTTAACATCATTGTCGTTGCGACGAGGCGCCTGGCGAATCTGCCCATAAGCCAATGACCGTGGTCGCGAAGTAATTCGTTTTCGAAGGCTCGGCGATATGCTGTTGAGCAACGCCTTGCACTCCGCCGTCAATGCGGCCTTCAAATCCGTCAACGTCAATGTTCCATCGGTGGATAGCGCCGCCGCCGAGTGCATAAGACGCTGGGTCCGGGAATCGAAACGCATCCATAGATCGGGGCCAGTCGAGACGAAAGAATGGGAGGACATGGTGTTGCTCCTTTTGCCGACCATGACAAGAGGCCGGCTGAACCGTTGGTCTTGGGGATTGGCCAATTTGAATCTGAACGGTAGGCCAATGGAAACCAGCCCAAAAACCCCACCCCGCCGAAGAATTAATCGGCGGGGTGGGTCCCAGGCTTAGGTTGACCAGAGCCGGCGGTTTACGCGGCCCAAGCCAGCAAGGATTC
>JBEKYH010000557.1:0-2958 GCA_049511115.1 Tepidisphaeraceae bacterium
AGGGGAAGGAAAAAGGCGCGCTTTGCCTCGGCGTGGTAAACAGCGTCGGGAGCACGATCGCGCGGGAAACGGATGCGGGGATATACCTGCATGCCGGTCCGGAGATTGGGGTGGCGAGCACCAAGGCCTTCACCTGTCAGTGCGTGGTGCTGACGATGCTGGCGCTTTATCTGGGCCGACGCAAGCATCTGAGCCAGGCCGACAATCAGGAAGTAATTGACGGGTTATGCGCCGTGCCGGACCAGATGACCACGGTGCTGGGGAACAGCCAGCGGATCAAGGAGATCGCCGAGGAATTCTGCGACCGCGAGAATTGGCTCTTTCTGGGGCGGGGATATCACTATCCCATCGCGTTGGAAGGAGCGTTAAAGCTCAAGGAAATCAGCTACATCCACGCCGAAGGGATGCCGGCGGCGGAGATGAAGCACGGGCCGATCGCACTGATTAACGAGGGCATGCCGGTGGTCTTCATCGCCACGCAGGGAGTGCAGTAAGAGAAGGTCATTAGCAACATCGAAGAGGTTCGCGCCCGCGGCGGGCGGGTAATTGTGGTGGCCACCGAGGGAGACACGAACATCCGCCGACACAGCGACCATGTGATTTACGTGCCGCACGCGATCGAGCCGTTGCAGCCGCTGCTCACGGTGGTGCCGCTGCAATTGCTGGCCTATCACGCGGCGATGGCGCGGGGGTGCAACGTGGACAAGCCGAGGAATCTGGCGAAGAGCGTGACGGTGGAATAGGCGGGAACGGCAGAACCAACGATCTTCCTTAAAAAATCGAAGGCACGCGGCAGCGCCAAAAATCCGGCTCCCGCACCCCTCAATCTCACGATTCCACTTCCGACGTTTTCGCCAGGCCAATCTGGCCGGCCGGGTTGCCGCCCACTACGGTGTAGGGCGCCACGTCGGACATGACAACTGAGCCAGTGGCGACGATCGCCCCTTCACCGATGGTAACGCCGGGCATGATGATGCAATTCCTTCCGATCCAGGCGTAATCCTGCACGAAAATAGGCCGCACTCTCTCCGCGCTGGGAGCGCCGCCTTTGGCCCGATCCTGCGCCTGCGTGGGGTGCCCGCTGGAGTCGAAAAACATTGTCCCCGAGGCGATCTTGCAATGCGAGCCGATGGTAATGGACTTGCCGATCGTAAACTGGCAACCGTGCGAGATGCCGGAATCATTGCCGACTTTCAACGTCGGACGATCGGAAAAACGAACCGCAAACTGAAATAGGCATTTCCCGTCAATCGTGACATTGTCACCCAGGATGATGTCGCCCTTGCCTTGGACCCAGTGCAGGTAGGTGCCGGTGTGAAAATTTGCCCCGTAGCTGCGGCAATAGGTCTTAAACAGCGGCTCGCAGAGAAGCACGCGTACAAGGAAGTAATAGGAACTGCGCATTGATGTAAACGTATAGAGAATCGGCGCGAAAATCAGACGCGGCGCGGGAATGCTGAAGCGTCGAATTGACCTGCGAACCTTGCGCGCGGCTGCGGCAACCCAGTGATCGGAAGTGGCCAGATACCGGCGCAGATTCTTCCGAGGCGAGCTTTTACGCTGGGCGGCGATCTCGGCGGCGGCCTCGCTTGAGAGTACCTTGGATGTCCCAGAAGCAAGCGCCTGGGGGACGTATTCCGACGGTGAATGCTCGCCCAAAATCATCGCTGATATCACGGGGTTATCCAGATGCGGCGCATTCTCGGTCGCTTCGTGCGCGGAATTCGGATCGTCGACAGTACTTGCTAACACGGCGATGGTTTGTTCTCGATATAGCCATGCGAGCGCGAATTTCTTTCCCAGCCTCTTTTCCACTTTGGATTGCAGTTGCAGGGCCAGCAGCGAATGGCCGCCGAGATCGAAAAAGTTGTCGAGAACTCCCACGCGGTTTACGTTTAGGACCTGGGCAAATAATTCTGTCAGCGCCTGCTCCGTGGCAGTTCGCGGTGCGACGTATCCGCCGAGGACGGCGCTTTGGCTCGGGTCGGGTTTCGGAAGCGCCTTACGATCCACCTTGCCGTTGGGAGTGAGCGGCAGGCTTTCCAGGATGACGATCGCCGACGGAACCATGTAATCCGGCAGTTTGCCGTGCAACTGGCTTTTCAGCTCGGGCGGCTCGGGAGATTGCCCTTCCTTTGCGGTGATGTAAGCCACCAGGCGTTTGTCGCCAGGTGTGTCCTCGCGCGCGATGACCACGGCCTGACGGACTTCGGGTTGGGCGGACAGCACGGCTTCGATCTCGCCTAACTCGATTCGGAAGCCGCGCACTTTTGCCTGGTTGTCCATGCGTCCCAGGAACTCGATGTGGCCGTTGGGCAGGAATCGCGCCAGGTCGCCGGTGCGGTAAAGACGCGCATTCGGTAGTGAGCTAAATGGATCGGGAATGAACTTTTCGACGGTCAAATCAGGGCGATTGTGATATCCGAGAGCCAAGCCGTCCCCGCCGATGTGGAGCTGGCCCGGGACGCCGATGGGAACAGGCTGTCCCGCGGCATCCAATATGTAGAATGTCGTATTTGCAATCGGCGGGCCGATTGTGACGGGCTTGCGCGCCTCGACCTTGCTGACGGCCGACCAGATGGTCGTCTCAGTCGGGCCGTACATGTTCCAGAGTGACGCACATCGTGGCAACAACTGACTTGCCAGTTCGGTGGACCATGCCTCGCCGCCGCAGAGTATCTTCAAGTCGGGGCTTCCGCTCCAACCGGCCTCTAAAAGCATGCGCCAGGTGGCAGGCGTGGCCTGCATCACAGTGGCGCGGTGGTGTTTGATCAACGACATCAGTTGCGTAGCGTCGGCCACCGCTTCGCGCGCGGCGATGACCACTCGCGCGCCGCAAATTAGCGGTAAAAACAGCTCTAAACCGGCAATGTCGAAGGAAAGAGTGGTGACTGCCAGCAATGCGTCGTCAGGCCCAAGGCCCGGTTCGCGGCGCATTGAATTGAGGAAGTTGACGAC
>JBEKYH010000558.1:0-2957 GCA_049511115.1 Tepidisphaeraceae bacterium
CCGGCACGCCTTGCCGGTGATAAAGTAATATTGCGGTAAAGTAATCTCGGGCGGACACAAGGCCTCGAAGCGCCAAGCGCGCCGATGGGGCCGGAAAGGCATCTCATAATGAAGCACATCGTACATATTCTCTTTTTCATCGCCGGAGCGGGCGTGGGCATTTGGTGGGGAGTGGATCATCCGACGCAGGCGCAGAAAGTCGCCACCACCGAGGAGACGGACACTGCCAAGATCGAGGCGGCTGTCGCCCAGGCGAAAATCGAACTGCTGAGCAAGTTCACATCGTACAGCTCGACGCAGCCGAGCGATCAGGCTCAGTTCAAGCAGATGCTCAGTGATGAGAAGGTGAAGCTTTCGGACGCGACGTCGAAGCTGGGGAATGCGATCGGGAATTAGGGCATAGCGCGATTGGCGATCGCCAACTGAAATTGCGTTGAACAAAACTGAACAAAACAAGACACTCCGCACCAAATTGGGCGGTTTGGGGAGCCCCAATCCTTACGAGAAATCGCTTTTATTCTTTGTGGATGCCCCGGAAGCTCTACCGATACTGGGGTCGGGTAGGACTTATTCGTGGGCGAGGTCTCTATGAGAGATTTAGAGCCAAAGGGCTGGGATTTCGGCAAATTTAAGGTCGTCGATTTTCACGCCGGCGACCGATGGCGCTGCCTCTGCGAATGTGGAGCGGTGAATCTCTTCACGCGGGCGGACCTTGAAAGTGGGCGAGCCCGATGCAGATGCACCGAGGCAGGCTATCGTTCATTAGAGAAAAGGATGGTAGCTGGGTTTGGTCTCGATGACGGAAGAGATATTTTGCGAGTTCAGAACCGTTACTGACATTCCGCTTCCGAGAATGTCTCGCGTCACTCTGCGATGCGAACACATGGGGCCTTGGGTGCGTAAGAGCGATCGAGAAGCAGTCACGTCCTTTTGCCTGATCGGTTTTTCCCGGAAGCCCTCTCTGAACTGAAAAGCTCGGTCGTGAATCTGCTGGCGATGAATCAGGTCGGCAACGCCGAGTAATTGGCGCGCGAGCAGTGAAAAAAGTACGGAGGAACAAGCATGAACCCTGAAATTCATTCCGCCGCGTCCGCCGACAAAGTCGTACTCCGTGAAAGTCGTGCCGGTACCTCGGTGATTGCCGGATTCGCCATATCCCTGGCGCTGGTCGCCGGCGTCATGTTCCTGGTCTACACCAGGACCACAATCACGATGGATGACGAGTTACGCGTGGAGCATACCCGCGGCGTGGCTGCCGCCCTGGACAACGCCGCCGTCGCTGTAAGCGACATAGAACTTGCGGATAGCAACTACATCCGCACCGGTGCGGCGCGATATGTCAGCGCCCGTGATGCCGATGCCAACGCACTCCTTGGCGACCTGCAACGTTTGCGAGCGCTCCTCGCGGATGATCCCGCACAAAACAAGCGTTGGGGGGCGATTGAACCGCTTTTGGCCGAGCACGTTACACGGTTGCGAGCCGCCGCGCCCGCCGCTCAAACCCAAATCGAGAGCGATGACCTCTCCGCTCGGCTCGCCGAATTGCAGCATGAAGAGGGCCGGCTGCTGGCGCAACAACAAACCGATCTCCAAGACAGTATCAACGCCCTACCCTTCGCTTTTCCCGGAATACTATTGCTGGCCTCCATAGGGCTCTGCATCTTTTACACCATGATCAGCGGCTACATCAAACAACGCGCGGAGCCGCGAAAAGGAGTGGAAATCACCCCCCGCCGCATTGAAGCGGAGTCCAGTTTACAGGATCCGGTTGTCGCTCTGGAGCGCTGCGACATCCGTAGCGCCCTTACCGCCATCCTTGGCTATTGCGAGCTGTCGCTGGAGCCGGGAAACCCTGCGCGAGATCGCCTTGCTTCGATTCACGGCCGAGCCTCCGAAATCGTCGCCGCTCTCAACGACATCATAAATATGCCCGGTGCCGCTGAGGCGACGCCCGGCGCTGCCCGCATGGAAGAGATCCATTCAAACGCCAACGCGGCTCACGCCTCGTCGATCAAGCTGTCTCCCACGATGCGGTTTACGGGCCGCGTACTCCTGGCCGAAGGTAACTACGATCTTCAACAGGTGATCAAGTACTACCTTCAGACTACCGGGGCCGAAGCCTTCCTCGCCTCTGACGGACCATCGGCCTCTGATCAGGCACTGCTCGCCTGGAAACAGCAAAAGCCATTCGATCTCATCCTGATGGATATGCAAATGCCCGAGTCTGACGGCCGCGCCGCCATGATCCGATTACGCGACGCCGGTTATACCCATCCGATCGTAGCCCTGACGGCAAACGCCAGCGATCAGGAACGAAACCGCTGTTTCGCCGGTGGTTGCAATGGAATTCTTTCCAAACCCATCGATCAGAACGAGCTGCTTCGGACCATGCGGCATTACCTTCAGCCCAGGGTTGCCTCGACCGGCGCCGCGGTCAGCGACCCGCCGGGCGCGTCCGCCGATCTGCAGTTTCCCGCGCTGCGCGAATCGTTTCGAGCCGAGATTCCGTCGCGCATCGCCGAAATTGGAGCGGCTGTTTTGGCCGAAAACTTTTCTCACGTGGCCGACTTGGCGCATCAACTGAAAGGCACCGCCGACTGCTTCGGCCTGGCCGCGATCGGCGCCGCGGCCGGGGCGCTCCAGAACGCCGCCGAACTCCCCGAACCGCGCGAGGCAATGCGGCAATGTTTTCAAACTCTAACCGAGCAGCCTGCAACGTCGGCAGTGCCCAAAGCCGCATAGGACGCCCATTTCCCGCGCTCGACTTAATCCGCCTCGAGCAGTTTCATCGCGCGCGCCAAGCCCCGATTGCAACGGCCATGCCAGTGCGTGCCGTCCGCGCAACAGCATCTCCTAATTCCTCCGACCTCTGCGTCTGGCGGTTAAACCTCTTCCGTTTCGAATTGGCTCGGGGGCGATGATTTTGCGTTGAACAAAACTGAACAAAATAAGACACT
>JBEKYH010000559.1:0-2955 GCA_049511115.1 Tepidisphaeraceae bacterium
GACACGCCCGTGGATCGCCGATGAATTCCACGACATCACCGGCTGGGTCATGCTCGTGGCCGCATTCATGACCATGGTCGGATTCCTGCGCCTGCTGCGCTGGGCCATGTTGCCGGTGACTCACTTCAGGCTGGTGGACGTGGCATGATCAAGATGCGCCGACAACCTCCGGCTTTGCTTGAGCGAATTTGCATCGCTTTGTCGCTGGCGTTCATCGCCGGCGCGGGCATTGAAGGCCGCCAGTTCCGTCCGCCGCCGGACGCAACTGGATACTTAAAACACGTAAAAGAGGTGGCGGAGCAAATGCTTCAGCCCACGCTTATACTTGGCGATTGGACCGCAAAGGCGAGGGACGTCGACAAGTCGGCGGTACAGTTGCTGCATCCCAACTCGATCGTCAGCCTCGAATTCGACAACACAAAGACCGGCGAAAAGGTGGGGCTGCTCTTTGTGGACTGCAGCGACGCGCGCGACACGGTCGGCCACTACCCACCCATCTGTTATCCCTCGCAGGGTTGGAGCTTGCAGACCAAAGATGACATGTATTGGCCGCTACCTGATATGACCGTGCACGGTATGGAATACAGGTTTGTGCAAGGTAACTTTAACGGTGACGACAATTTGTTGGTGGACGACTTTTTCGTGTTGCCCGGCGCCGGAACGACTCCCGATCGCGCTGAAGTGGTTAAAGCCGCCGGCGACTTGCAACGCCGCTTCTACGGCGTCGCCCAAGTCCAGTTGGTATTTTTTAAGTCGGAATACACTTCCGAGGAGCGTCGGCGGGCGATTGTCGAAATCATCGGGCCCCTGGAAAAACTGCTTCATACGGTCCAGGAAATAAAGCCCGACAATAGGAGTGGAACAGAACCGGTCTCATCGAGCGGAGAAAATGTGCCGTGATGATTGCCGCCCCAACAACGTGGCGGCCGGCTGTGAGTCTAGTGGCTATGCCTCCACGGCACAAAAGCGGCAAGGGAGAATGCAATGAGTGATACGTCAATCATACCCACGGACCCCAACGTCGGTTCGTTACGCACCGGCTATGAGAGTTACTCGGCCGGCGCAATGTCCCCAGCTTCGGAGCAGGCCAACCCGCTCCGGATGCTGCATCTACTGCTGCGCGGGCGGTATTGGCTCCTAGCCATCCTGGTGATGGTGCTCACCCCGCTGGGCGCATGGCTGGGGTACCGCAACGGCAAGGTTACTTATCAGAGCCGTGGCGAAATCCGCGCTCAGCCCAATGTTCCGGAGATTATGTACAAAGGGGTAGACGACGGCCTGTCGGGAATGTTCGATCAGTATATGGACGCGGAGTGTGCCACGATAAGCAGCCGTAGCTGCATCGAGCTGGCTCTGGGAAGTGACGATTGGAAGAGATTGAGCCGTCCGCTGCCCCCTGATTTTGAAGACACATTGGCGGACGAATTATCCGTAACTCGCCAAGGTATTCGCATTGAGGTGGCCGTCACCGACGCCGATAAGAACATCGCATACACCGCAGTGAAGACATTAATCGACGCGTACATGCAAATCTACAGTAACGGCGAGCTAAAAACTGAGAACATGCGCAGCAATGCTCTGGAAGCGCACCTAGTTGAACTGAAGTCCGACAAGGATGAGCTTCAGCATCAGATCGCCAACTTGGCGCGGAGCAACAAGTATGGCACGGATGATCTGACACGATACTACGACGATCAATTCAACACATGGCACGAACTAGGCCAACAACTTGATCAAGCCCAGGCCACCCTCCGCAACGGTGGCGCTGTCTTCGTTCCAGGTCAGGAAACTGGCGAAGCCCTGTTACACAAGATCGCCAATGACGACCCGCACATGGCCCAGGCGATCCAGGAGCGGGACGCCTGGCAGGCCGCGCTCTTGCAAGACCAAATCGCCGGGCTTGGAGAGAAAAATGAAGCGATGATGCACGCCAAGGCCGAACTGGCGCTGGCCAACAAAAACATCGAAAAATATAAAGCCGATTACGATAAAAACCAGGAAATCGACCAAGCCGCCATGGGCCTGAATGGTGCCGCCGCGCCGACCACGAGGCCGTCGATCCGTGAAGTCGTAGCCGACCTTGCCAAGCGGTACGAGGAAGCCGGCGCAACCCTCAAGCAGATCGGCGACGACGAGATTGACCTGCGCGATTTAAAAGAGCGGCTAGCATCCACGGAAAGGGACTTGGACGAAGCGAACAAGCGCAAGGAGGAGCTAAGCGTCGAGGAGCCTGCGATCCAGGCCAGCCGCATGAACCCCACCAACGAGGGCGACATGCCCGACCGACCCTACAGCGACACCCACATTGCCATGGGCGCCATCGGCGGCTTCAGCGGCTTCTCCCTCGCCTCGCTCTTCGTCCTCACCCTTGGCCTGCGCGACCGCCGCTTCCACGGACCTGACGACACGCATTTTTCTCCCATTCGCTGCCCCATGCTGGGGATGCTCCCCACGCTCACAAACGATTTATCCGACACCGACCAGGCGGCCATGGCCGCGCATTTCGTGCATGGCATCCGCGCCATGCTTCAGATCAAAGGCAACAACCGGTCCGGCCGCGTGATTGCCATCACCAGTCCCTCGGCCCATAACGGCAAGACCAGCGTGAGCCTCGCCCTGGGCGTCTCGTTTGCCGGCGCGCATTCCAAGACGCTCCTCATTGATTGCGATTTCATCGGCCGCTCTCTCAGCGAGCGCCTCAATGCCGTCGCCCGGCCGCGTCTTGGCCGCGTGTTGCGCGAGCAAGGTTTGATCGACGAAGAAAAACTTCAGGAAGGCCTCGACGCGGCTGTTCGCCACGGCAAGCGCCTCGGCGAAGCGCTCGTGGAAATGGGCCATCTGGCCGTTGACAAACTCGACGCGGCGCTGGCCGCGCAGAAGGATCACACCTTCGGCGTGCTGGAAGCGATCGACGGTGAAGACCTCGCCGAATGCGTCGCCCCTACCGCCATCCCG
>JBEKYH010000560.1:0-2941 GCA_049511115.1 Tepidisphaeraceae bacterium
ACGGGGACGGGCAACATCGATGCTGATCCGCAATTTGTGGATCCCGCGGCGGGAATTTTCACGCTCGCGGCGACATCGCCGTGCATCAACGCCGGCAGCAATGCAGCGATTGAAGCGACGGGCGTGACGACGGATTTGGCCGGCAACGCGCGCATTCTCGGCGGCATTGTGGATATGGGGGCTTATGAGGCGTCATTCGGGCCGGTGACATTTACCGGCGCGGGAGACGGAATAAGTTGGGGCGATGCGGCTAATTGGTCGGATAATCTTGTCCCCACGCAGAACAACAGCGTGACCATTCCCGCGGGATTCGCGGACGTGCAAATCGGCGGAGGAGCTTTCACCGTCGGCGCGCTGACCAGCTCCAGCCCCATCGAAATTCTGGGCACCGGTTCGTTGCAACTGTTTGGCCCGGCGGTCGAGACCGGCACGCTCACCATCGATAGCGGCGGAACGCTGGATATTCAGAACAATACGCTGACGATCAATTTCGCTTCCAGCGCCAGTGATCCGCTGGCGACCATTCAGGGGTATTTGAAATCGGGTTATGACGGCGACACGTGGATGGGGACGGGGATTATCAGTTCCACGGCACAGAGCAACCCGGGCCTTTATGCGGTCGGATATGCGGACGGCAACATCGACACGGGAACTCCGGCGGGGGCCAATCAGATTTTGATTGAGAATACGATTGCCGGTGACGCGAATCTTGATGGGACGGTGAACTTCGGCGACTTGCTCGTGGTGGCGCAGAATTTCAACCGCAGCGTCGATGCCAACGGGAACGCGCTGGATTGGGCGCACGGAGACTTCAATTACGATGGAGTCGTGAACTTCGCTGATTTACTGCTGGTGGCGCAGAATTTCAATAAGACCTTCGCGGCGGAGCAGGCGGCGCAGACGCCGAGTTCTGCGGGGGTTGCCGGTGAGGGCGGCGGTGTGACTGAAACGGCGGTGAGCGCGCTCTCGCTTACCGCGCCGGTGCTGGGTAGCCCGATGAGTCCGTTCCCGATCACCGTGCTGGTGACGATGCCGATCCAGGCGGCGGCTATTCAACCCGCGACCACGCAATCCGCGCCGGCGCCGGTAACAGCGACGGCTGCGACTCCCCCACCGGCGACGCCGGCGACTATGACGCCAGCGCTACCGGCGCCCACGCCCGTTACTGCAATTTCCGCGATCCCGCCTGTTGCAACTGTCGCGCCGGCGCAAGCGGAAATTACCCCCTCGCCTTGTACACAGGGAGAGGGTGGGGGTGATGGTTCTACGGATGTGGCTAACGTCGAAAGCAAATCAAAACGCGACCCTCACCCTAACTCCCCTGACTCTCGCCCTGGGTGCGGTTCGACTAACCTCCCTGGGGCCGTGGAGAGGGGAGCAGTCGCAAGCGCGCCGGCGAGAGTCCAGCCGGCTATCGCGCCGCGGGTTTCGCCGCCCAACACCAGTTCAGAGCCGGCAATCATGGAGGACGTGTTGGTTGACGTGTGGAGCGGAATCTCGCCACCGAGCGACGGCCCGCTCTTTTCCGACGCGCTGCTTCCTAGCAAAGAGGAAGCCTTTCGTCGCCTTTCTTGATCGGATGCGCCAGACGCCGCCTCGCCTGATTCAAATCCAAGACCCTCTCCCACCGCGCCATGGCCAATGTTGCCACGCCGTTGCCGATGAGGTTGGTGACGGCTCGGGGTTGGTTCAGGAGGCTTTCGATTCCCAGTACGAGAGTCAGGCCGGACATGGGAATTTTGTTGGTTGCGGAGAGCGTTGCGGTCAGGATGACCAGTCCGCCGCCGGCCACGCCGGCTGAGCCTTTGCTGGTGAGGATGAGAACGCCGAGGACGGTCAGTTGATCGCGCAGGGTGAGCGGCGTGTGCGTTGCCTGGGCGATGAAGAGCGCGGCCAGCGTTAAGTAGACGGATGTGCCGTCGGCGTTGAAGGAGTATCCGGCGGGAAGAACCAGGCCGACGAGGGAGCCGGGACAGCCGAGCGCTTCCAGCTTGGCGATCATGCGCGGGAGCACGGGTTCGGTGGAGCAGGTGCCGAAGACGATGAGGATTTCGTCGAGGATATAGCCGAGGAAACGCCACAGGGAGACGCCGCTGAGACGGGCGATGGGGGCGAGCGCGACGATCAGAAAAAGCAGGCAAGTCGCGTAGACGCAGGTTACGAGTTTGGCGTAGGGGAGAAGGTTGGCCAGGCCGTATTTGCCGATGACGACGGCAATCGCCCCGAACGCGGCGATGGGAGCGACGTACATGACCCAGCGCACGAGCAGGAACATCACGCGGAGAAATGTTTCGAGCGCGGCATTGATGCGTTGCTGGTCTTTGTCGTTCACGCGCGAGAGGGCGATGCCGGCGCAGATGGCGATGAGGAGCACCACAAGGATGCTGGGATGGAGAAGGTATTTTTCCAGATCATAGAGAAACCCGTCCGTCGTTTTCGCGGTGACCGGCGGCTTTGCGAGAGTCCCCACTTTCATCCCCGCGCCGGGCTGCACGATATCGGCGACGGCAAGGCCCATCAGCAAGGCCAAACCGGAAAGCACCTGAAAATAAACCATCGCCTTGATCCCCAGTCGGCCGACGGATTTGAGATCGGACATTTTTCCAATGCCGAGCGTGACGGTTCCAAAGACGATCGGGGCAAGCAGCGGGCGGATCAGCCAGATAAATGCATTGCCGACTGGAGTGAGGCGGCTCGCTTGCGAGGGAAAAAGGGCGCCGAAGAGAATGCCCGCCGTGATGGCGATGAACAACTGAACATGCAATTTGGAGAGAAGGCGCATCAGGCGCTCAGGGCTTTCATTTCTCGATACAGATCGGCCTTGCCCTCAAAGCCGATGCCCACGAGGTCGGGCATGGTGATGTGGCCGTCTTCGACGGTGACTCCGTCGGGGAATCCGCCATAGGGCTGAAAGAGATCGGGATAGGATTCATTGCCGCCG
>JBEKYH010000561.1:0-2922 GCA_049511115.1 Tepidisphaeraceae bacterium
CTTTTTCTTCGACACGGTCTGGGATGTTTCGCGGTTGATTGATTATTTGCAGACCCGCGACGACGTGGACGCGAAGCGCATTGGTCTATACGGCGTTTCCAAGGGCGGCATCGAGACGTATCTCACGGCGGCGGTGGATACGCGCGTCGCGGTGGCGGTGCCGTGCATTGGGCTGGAGAGTTTTCGCTGGGCCGATGAGAACGATTCGTGGCATTCGCGCATCGGCACGATCCAGACGGCCTTCGACGCCGCGGCGAAAGAGGCCGGCGTGGCCAAACCGGACGGCGATTTTCTCCATCAGTTTTACAGCCGAGTCGCGCCGGGAATCGACGGCGAATTTGACGGTCCGTCGATGGCGCCGCTGATCGCGCCGCGGCCATTGATGACGATCAACGGCGAGATCGACCCGCGCACGCCGCTGCCGGGGCTGAAGCTTTGCACGGATGCGGCGGCGGCCGCCTATCGCGCGGCGGGGGTGGAGGATCACTTTCTGGTGCGCATTCAGCCCAAGACGGCACATCATGTGAATCCCGATTCGCAGGCCGCGGCGGTGGATTGGTTTGTGAAGTGGTTGAAGCCGTGAAAGGGCAGAAGGCGGGACAGGCGCGGGAAGTTGCCAGACCCAATTTGATGCCGCAACCACGACGATAGCAGGCCGGCGGTATTATTTCGCCGCCGGATTGGCCACGCCGATGACCGCCTGCCCGACGCGCGCGCCGGCATTTCCAGTCGGTTGGCCGCCATTGTCTTCGCCGGCGTGAACGATTACGGCCCGGCCGACGATTGGGTCCTTGCCCATCAGCGTGATCCCCGCGATGGCGATTTCCAGGTGGGCTTGGCCGGTCGCATCGGCGTCAAGGTTGCCCATGTCGCCGGCGTGGTTCAGGAAACAGGCATCGTCAGTGCTGCCCGTTGCCGCCGGCTTCGCCCAACTGGAGCCGCGCAAATAGCGTCGAATCCGTCAATTCCTGCGAAATCTTGAATCCCAGTTTTTCGGCCACATGCCGCATCTCCAGGTTTTCCGACATGATCGTCGCCGAGAGGCGCTCGACCTTTTCGTTGTTGGCGGCCTTCACCAGCAGGGTGAGCAATTGCGTGCCCAGGCCCTGCTTTTGCCATGCGTCGCTTATGACGATGGAGAATTCCGCGTCCTTGCCTCCGGGCAGTTTGCTGAGGCGGCCGATGCCGAGGATAAACCGCTCGCCGTTTTCGCGCCGACCCTCGACCACCAGCGCCAGCTCGCGATCGTAATCGTTGAAGCAGACCCGGATGAGCCGCTCATGCGCGATGCGCTGGCTCAAATGAATCGGATGGAAGTAGCGGAAAATCACGCTGCGATCGGAAAGCTCCTGATGGAAATTCACCAGCAGCGGCTCGTCTTCGGGCCGGATGGGGCGAATGGTAACGCCTTTGCCGTCGGGTAGTTTCCATTGCGTGACGTACTGGATCGGATACGGCCGGATCGCCGAATGCGGCAGGTCTTCTTCGTTCTTCGACGGCTCCCAAAGCACGGCCCGCGCGTCGGCCGCGATGATGCGGTCGGCCGTGGCGATCAGCGGATTGATTTCAATTTCCTTGATCCACGGCTGCTCAATGACGAGCTGTCCGAAGCGCACCAGAATCTGCGCCAACTGGTCGATGTTCACCGGCTTGCGCCCGCGCACGCCCTTGAGGGCCTTGAAGATTTTCGTCTGCTCCATCATGCGCCGCGCCAACGTCGCGTTCAGCGGCGGCAGGCCCAGCGCACGGTCTTTCAACACCTCGACAAGCTGTCCGCCCAGGCCGAACAGCAGCACTGGCCCGAATTGCGAATCGGGGCTGGAGCCGATGATCAACTCGTAACCGTCCTTCGCGTCGATCATGGCCTGCACGGTGACGCCCTGGAAATGTCCCGGCCCTTTGATGCGGTCGACTGATTCGCGAATCTCATGGAATGCCTGGGCGACTTCCTTGCCGCTGGACAGGCGAAGCTTCACGCCGCCGACATCCGTTTTGTGCGTGATGGTGTGAGAATAAAGCTTGACTGCCACGGGGAAACCGCCGGCTTCCGCCGCCTTGACGGCTTCATCGACCGTCGTGGCGATCACGGTTTTGACAATGGGAATTCCATACGAGGCCATGAGATTCTTGGCCTGGAACTCATCGAGTAGCGTTTTCCCTGCCGCGCGAGCCTCGCCGATGATCCGGCCGGCGGCGGCGCGATCCATGTTGGTCTCGTTGTCTTCGCTGAGCGCCGGAGTTTCGTACAACCCGCGCAGGTTGTACGCATAGCGATACATGTATGTAAACGCCCGGGCCGCGGCGTCGGGGAAATGGAACGCGGGAATCCCGGCGCTGCTGAGGATTTTGTGCCCCGCGGCGACATCCGCCCCGCCCATCCAGCTTGCCAACAGCGGCTTGCCGTCCAACTTTGCCAGCGATTTCACGGCCTCGGCGGTCTGCGTCGGATCGGTCATGTCCTGCGGCGTCAAGACCACCAATACGCCGTCGTTGCCGGGATCGTCAGAGACCACTTTAATCGCCTTGGCAATGCGCTCCGGCGCGGCGTCTCCAAGCACGTCGATTGGATTATTGTGGCTCCACTGCGGCGGCAGAAATGAATCCAGGGATTTGAGCAACTCCGGCGAAATCGCCGCGAGCTCACCGCCGCTGCCGAGGAGTTCGTCAGTCGCCAAAACGCCCGGCCCGCCGGCGTTGGTGACAATCGCCAGGCGCGGTCCCGATGGGCGCGGCTGCTTGGCCAATACGTCGGCCATCGAGAACAAGTCGGCAATATGATCCACGCGGAGTACGCCGCAACGGCGGAACGCCGCGTCCAGCACTTCGTCGCTGCCCGTGAGAGAGCCGGTATGCGAGGCCGCCGCTTTCGCCGCCGCCGCCGTGCGTCCGGCCTTTATCACGATGATCGGCTTATTCAGCGAA
>JBEKYH010000562.1:0-2920 GCA_049511115.1 Tepidisphaeraceae bacterium
TGCGATTTCTGGACCGGAAGCCACTTTGATGTCTCCGTTGCCCAGATTTAATGCCTGGGCGAGTTGTGTCCGCTTTGGTTCGATCCATTCCTGTCCTGCCCGGTTCGTTTGATGTTGGTAGAACACGAAGATGTCCATCGGCTTCATGTTATTCCAGATGGCCTGAACCTCGGCATCTAAGACATGCTGAAGGTCCGCATTGCCTTGCGGCTCAAGCCCCGTGTCCGGGTCGAGAAAAACCACGCAGCGTTCTGCGATGAATCCCTGAAGGAGAGCGAGGACGCCGTGTTGATACGCCGCCCGATCAAGAAAAACGTTGTCGTAAATTGTAACTCGGATCCGAGAGTTGATGGCAGCCGCACCACGGATATCCCGAAATAGCTGAAGCACTTCCAACGGGACGGCGGATTGTTGGCCGTCGATTATCAAAGGGCCAAACGCGCTCGGCCTGTAATACGCGATTTGGAGAATGCGAGCAGCACTGAATCTTTCTGCGAGTGTTAGAAGCACTCCCCATTTAACGACGTCGCGTTTGTCACCGAACCACTGGTCTTTCATAGGGGTTCCATTTAAGGCGCGCGAGCGACAGCGGTTATTCAACAGCCACCGCGAATGGGTGGCATTGTAATCGTGTCCTCAGGTCCGGGCCATACTTCTCCAAGCACCTTCGACCTCCGTAGCCTGTTCCCCACCTAGACACCCGAGCTTTACATAATCGCCATTGCTGGTCGGGCGGAGGCTGGTCGGCATCCTTGCCAACAAGCAGCACCATCGGCTCACCGAAGTCGAGGAGAAGAGGGCGGGGATAGCGTTGACCTAAACGCTGAACACACATTCCCCCGATTTTTTCTGCTCCCACCCCTTCTTTGCCGTCTAGTATCTTTAGAAGCCAGAACCCATGACCACCATGACCCTCTTCATCGAACCTGACCCTCAAACCGCCGCGCCAGACGTCGAACTGCTCCGCCGGTTCGGCGGCGGATGCGCCATCCGGCGGCGGGCGGATTACGGCCAAACGTGCAGTTGCGTTGGCCGGCATCGCGTCAAACTCGCCTACTGGCCACTTCCAATGACGCGCTCAATGACATGCGCTCCCGATCCAACACCGGCAACGCCAAGATACCCGTTGGTCAACGTGCCGGAGACTTTCGCTCCGTCCACAGTGATGTTCGTATCAGCGCCGCCTTCCTGCGGCACATAGACCGTCGCGGTGACGTTCACGGGAATGGTAACGGCCAAGTGATATCGCGTCGCATTGCGATCCCACGCCACGGCAATCGTGCCCCGGTCGGTGAGGAGCGAGCCGCTCGCCGAGGCCAGGCTCGTGCCGAAATCCAGCGGCATGATCTGCACCTGGGCGAACTGGGGGGAGAGCGTTTTAATGCCCATGATGTAGCGGATGTAACCGTCCAGGCCGACGGCGCTCCAGCCATGAGATTCGCTGTCGCCGTCGGTGTTGGCGGTCCAGGATTCCCAGGTTGCGGTGCCGCCGAGGGAGAGGATTTGGGCCCAGCCATACTGGTTGGGGTTGGTGTAGAGGTCAATCAACTCCGGACCCTGATTGGCTTCGCCGAGGGCGCGAACCAGGGGCATGATGCCCAGGGCGCTGACGCTCATGCCGAGGGAGTCAACTTGCTTGGTGACACTGGCCTGCTGGGCCGCGGGGACGATGCCGAGCGCGAGCGGGAAGGCGTTGGCGTGCTGCGAGGCGTGGGCGCTTTGCGTCCCGCTGGGGTCGAGGCCGTCCACGTAGAGACCGCTGGAGTTGATCAGCTTGGTGTTGATGGCGGTTTGCAGGTCATTGGCCAGGCCGCGATAGGTGGTGGTGTCGTCGGTTTTGCCAAGTTCGGCGGCGATGCGCGACATGATGTCGTAGTCTTCCCATGCCCAGGCGTTGACGACGGTGCTGGCGGTATTGCCGGCGCCGGTGACAGTGGACATGTCGTAGCCGAAGCGCATGTCGGCGGGCCAGTCAATGATGCCGTTTCGGTAAGCGGCGGAGGTGCCGCCGAGGAGCCGGGTGATCAGGCCGGTGGCGGGATTGCGGGAGCGGTTGTCATACTGGGCGATGCTGGTCAATTCGGCGTAATTGTTGGCCAGAAAGGCGCGATCGCCGGTCTGCAAATAATACTCCCACACCCACTGGAGAAAAGCCTGCGAGTAGTCGGGAATGTCACGCGCGTTATTGACATCGGGATAGGCGGCGTTCACCCGGCCCTGGTTGGGGCCTGTGTTCCAAAACTGATGCATGGATTCGATGAACTCACCCAATTGCCGGCGCGTGAGGACGCGCTCGCCTTCCACGGGCATGGCCACGAGGCTTTGCTGAAAGCCATCCCCCAGGAAGCCGCCTTTTTGGCGCATGGAGTCGATGAACTCTTCCTGCGCGCCGACGGGGAGCGAGTGTTTCATCAAATCCCAGATATTGTTCAGCGTGGTGTTCGACGACGTGAAGGACGAGGCGTCGTCGTTCATCTGGTCGTGGCGCTCGACGAACGTGAAGTTCGTCGTCGTGATCGGCATGGGCGGATTGACGATCTCAAAATAACGCATCTGGTTGTACTCGGCCGGCTCGAAGGTGAAGTCTGAGCCGCTGAGGATGGCGAAGTAGGTCAGAACGGTGGTCTGGTTTTGATTCGTGTCAATATCCCCGGTGGGAAGAAGCGCGAAACCGCCGAGCATGTTGATCGTCGTGCCGGCAGTGCCGCCGGAAAATGCGATACGCGGTATGCCGGAATAAACCTTGCCCATGTCCACCATGTAAATGCCGTTTTTGTTGGTGATGGAAACGGGCTTGAGAGGCGTTTCGACGATGCGCTGCAGGTCCGGGAGGAGCGTGCCGGACCAGGTTGCATTGGGCTGGGGACCGATCACCGTGGGGGCAGTCCAACTTGAATCGTCAAAGCCGGGCATGAACCAT
>JBEKYH010000563.1:0-2919 GCA_049511115.1 Tepidisphaeraceae bacterium
ACGCCGCCAGCGAATCCGCCTCAGAATTCAGGCAGTTTTTGTACCGCCAGGTCTTCAGTAACAAATACATCTGGCTAATTTCCGCGGCCAACTTTTTCGTCTACACGATTCGATTTGCAGTCTTCGACTGGGGACCGACCGTGTTGAGCCAGGCCAAGGGAATACAACTGCACAACGCCGGACTGATGGTGGCAGGCTTTGAAGTCGCTGGCATGTTCGGGATGTTGGCCACCGGCTATCTGACGGACCGCCTCTTTGGCGGCCGAGGTGCGCCGCTGAGCATGGTGAGCATGTTGCTCTGCGGCGCTTCGGTCTATCTTTTCTGGAGAGCGCCGGGAAGGATGTTCTGGCTGAACACCGCCCTCCTGATGGCTTCAGGGTTTTTTGTCTACAGCCCCCAGGCGCTGGTCGGCGTGATGGCGGCCAATCTCGCGACCAAGCGCGCCGCCGCCACCGCAGTAGGCTTGACAAGCATTTTCGGCTACGCCAGCACCGTACTTTCAGGCTGGGGGATGGGATGGCTTGTCGAGCATTACGGCTGGGGGCCGGCCTTTACGTGCCTGATCTTCGTCGCGGTGATTGGGGCTGGGCTGTTTGCGATGGCGTTGGGGGCCAAAGCCAATGGCTACGGTGAGCAACTCAGCTAAACCAAGCCAGTCATTGCAGGAGAGCGATTCGCCGACCGCGCCGTACCCTTGGAAATGCGGTTTACAAACAACTCGGCAGGTAGGACTCGAACCTACAACCAGCCGGTTAACAGCCGGCTGCTCTACCATTGAGCTACTGCCGAAATTTCCCCGCCGCGGGCGGGGAGGGTCAATTATCTATCGGCAAGGCGGCGACAGTCAAGTACAATTCCCGGTTATGGCGAATGATAAATCGTGGCAGTCCAGAATCGGCGAGGCAAATGACGCCCTCGCCCAGGCTTTTGTGGAGTCGATCAGCTATGACCGGCGCATGTACCGGCATGATATCGCCGGCTCCATCGCGCATGCGGCCATGCTCAATCGCGTGGGGCTGATAACCGAGCCGGAACTGCGGGCCATCGTCGAGGGGCTTAAATCCATCGAGCGCGACATCGCGGCCGGGTCGTTCGTCTTCGATCAGAGCCTGGAAGATATCCACATGGTCATCGAAGCCGAGCTGATCAAACGCATCGGCGAGCCGGGCCGGCGGTTGCACACTGGACGCAGCCGCAATGACCAGGTGGCCCTCGATCTGCTGCTCTGGATCGACGATGCCGCCGGCGAGATCGACCAGGCATTGGAGTTTCTCTGCCGCGCCTTCGTGCGCCTGGCAGACCGCAGCGCCTCAATCGTCATGCCGGCTTATACGCACTTGCAGCGCGCCCAGCCGATCATCGCGGGTGCCGAGGCGCTGGCCTGGTGCGCGATGCTCTGGGAAAATATGAATCGCACCAGCCGCTTCCGACGGAAAAATGTCGAATGCCCGCTTGGGTCGGGGGCCATCGCCGGCACGTCGCTGCCGATTGATCCCGCGGCTACCGCCGATTTGCTGGGGATGCTTCCCTCGAGCAGCAGCATTGAGCAGACGGCGCGGCGCGATCTGGCCGGCGAATTCGTGTTTCACCTGTCGATGATCGCCATGCACCTGTCGCGCTGGGCCGAGCAGTGGATCATTTACATGACCACGGAATTTGGCTTCGTGAAGATAGCCGACCGATACACAACCGGCAGCTCGATGATGCCCCAGAAGCGGAACCCCGACATGCTGGAATTAATCCGCGGCCGTTGCGGCGCGGTGTATGGCGATCTGGTTTCGCTGATGACGATCATGAAGGGCCTGCCGATTGGGTACAACCGGGATTTGCAGGAAGACAAACGCATCGTCTTCCGCGCGTTCGATACCGTCGGCTCCTGCCTGGCGATGGCGACGGCTATCGTTAGTTCCGCGGAGTATGTCAAGGAGCGAATCGAGCCGACGCTGGAGCGCGGGTTTCTCGACGCGACGAGTCTGGCGGAATATCTCGTCACGAAGGGGATCGCGTTTCGCACGGCCCATCAGATTGTCGGCTCGCTGGTCGCGCAGTGCGAAAAGGACGGCAAGGCGGCGCTGGCGGAACTGTCCCTGGAACAATTCATCGCGGCGGCGAAGAAGCACTCGCCGCTGGGGGACGCGATCGGGGCCGACGTTTACGACGCCCTGGGGGCGAAAAACGTCGTGGCCCGCTATCGCAGCCTCGGCGCCGCCGGCGGCAAGCCGTTTCAGGATCAACTGGCAGTGTGGAAAAAGCGACTGAACCTTGACGTTAAAGCGCCGGCCTAATCATCCGCCTTGGCGGCCTTCGACGGCGCCGGCGCGGTGGTGATGTGAGTCGATTCGCCGAGGTGGAAGAGGAAATTCTTCACGTATGCCGCGGCGATCTCCGGCTTTCCCACAATGAAGACGGCGTTCTCGGCGTTCTCCTCGGCGGACTGGGGCGTGTAGTTGTACGAACCCGTCAGGACGTCCGCGCCGTCAAAAATCATGATTTTGTTGTGCGCCGTGTGATAGTTGGAATCGACATAAACGGGAATATCCTTGGCGATTAATTCGGCGACTTTGCACTTGGGTTCCAGCACCGCCTTGGCGTCAATAATCATGCGGACATTCACGCCTCTGCCCTTGGCGGCGATCAGCGCGGCGGCCAGCGGTTCGGCCGTAAAGTGGAAGCACTGCACGTCCACGCTCTGCTTGGCCGCATTGATGTGATCGACGATCGCTCCTTCCGCGCCATCTTCGGGATTGAAGTAAATCGTGATGCCATCTTCGCTGACCGCCGGCGTGGGCTGCGTCGTCGGCGGCGTGGCCGCGGCGAATGCAATACCAACGGAAAATGCGGCGACAAGAAAGGCGCAACGCCCCGAGAGGTTACAAATCGTCATGGCGGAGGATTATTCAGACACGAACACCCGTTGA
>JBEKYH010000564.1:0-2919 GCA_049511115.1 Tepidisphaeraceae bacterium
GCCCGGACGAAACAACTGGCCGCCGGGCGAGCCTTTCCCGTGTCCCCGTCTCCCTAGCTATCGGCCCCACCGCCGCGGAGAGTGTAGCGGATTTCTCCGGCAACGCACGCGCGTCGCTGAACTCTTGAACCCTGATTCCCTTAAACCCTTGAACTCTTGAACTTTCCTCCGTACAAACACCCGCATGCCCACTAAACCGGCACGTACCGCAGCCAGTGTAAAGCCCGTATACGCCCTGGTCGGCCCCGAACCGCTTCTGCAAGTCCAGGCCCTTGCCGATATCACCGCACAGCTTCCTCCCGATACCCAACGCGTCGATCTCGACGGCGATGACAGCGAGTTATCCGACCTTTTGGATCATCTCCATACTTTCAGCCTCTTCGGCGGCCACAACCTCGTCGTCCTTCGCCAGGCCGATGATTTTCTCTCCAAACATCGGCCCGCGCTTGAGGATTACGTCCAGAAACCGTCGGCACAATCGACTCTCGTGCTGCGGCTGGATTCACTCCCGGCCAATCAGCGTATCCATAAGATGATCACCGCCAAAGGCGCCGTCATTCCCTGTCAGCCGCCAAAGGATCTCGCCCGATGGGTCGTCGATCGCGCCCGCTCGACGCACCGAACGTCGATCGAGCCCGCCGCCGCCGCCGAGTTGGTCAACAACCTCGGCAACGACATGGGCCGGCTCGACAACGAACTGGCCAAGCTTGCCATCGCCTGTCCTGGTGGAATCGATCAGGCCGCCGTTGAACAGACAGTCCCGTTTCAACGCGAACGGCAGATGTGGGACATGACCGACGCGCTGGGCTCGGGCCAGCCCGCCGAGGCGCTGCGCCGCTGGCGGCAGCTTCTTCAAATGGACACCAGCGCCGAATTTCGCGGCATCACATGGCTGGGCATTTTCCTGCAGAACGCGCGCAAGGCCATCGCCATGACACGCCAGGGCGATTCCCCATTCACCATAGGCCAGCAACTTCGCATCTGGCCGCAGAATCGCCAGGCCGCTTTCGTCCAGACCGCTTTACGCCTCGGCGATAAGGGTGTCGATCGACTTCTGGATCTGTTGGTCGAGATCGACTACCAGGGCAAGACCGGCATTGGCGACGCCGCGAGCAATGTCGAGCGGTTTCTGTTGTCCGCCGCTCAATTCCTCGAACCCGCCGAACCCGCGACATCACGATGAAGAAAAAATCACCCAAAGCTTCCGCGCCGAAATCATCTTCTCAGATGGTCCGCATCGGCCTGACGCAGATGGCCTGTTCTGACGATCCGATTCGCAATCGTGCACGGCAGCTAGAACTCCTCGACGAGGCTGTCCGCGGCGGGGCGCAGATTCTCTGTACCCAGGAACTCTTCGCCAGCCAGTATTTCTGCCAACTGGAAGACCACCGCTTTTTCGATCTTGCTGAGACAATCCCCGGCCCCAGCACCGACGCCTTCGGCAAGCTCGCGGCCAAGCACGGCGTGGTCATCATCGCCTCCCTCTTTGAACGCCGCGCTGCCGGGCTCTTCCACAACACGGCCGCCGTCATCGGAACCGACGGCTCGATCCTGGGCATCTACCGCAAGATGCACATCCCCGACGATCCGCTCTATTACGAAAAGTTCTATTTCACCCCCGGCGACACCGGGTTCCGTTCCTTCCAAACCCCCTGGGCCACCATCGGCGTGCTCATCTGCTGGGACCAATGGTTCCCAGAAGCCGCAAGGCTCACCGCCATGGCCGGGGCGCAAATCCTCTTTTATCCCACCGCGATCGGCTGGCATCCCACCGAGAAAAAAGAATTCGGCAAAGCCCAGCACGAAAGCTGGGAATTGATCCAGAGAAGCCACGCCATCGCCAACGGCTGCTTTGTCGCCGCCCCCAACCGCATCGGCACGGAAAAAATCGCGACCGGAAACGGCCAATTCGCCAGCCCCGACGGCATCCAATTCTGGGGCCAAACCTTCGTCGCCAGCCCCGACGGCCAAATCATCCAACGCGCCAGCGTCGACCAGAATCAAATCCTCCTGGTCGACTGCGACCTGTCGAGAGTCAACTTCAGCCGCACACATTGGCCGTTTCTCCGGGACCGGCGGATTGACGCGTATGGGGATTTGACGCGACGGTTTGTCGATCCATTGTGAAATCCCCAGCCCGAACGTCGAACTACAGCGTTTTTCTGCCAACAGTCGCTCGTAGTTTGGAGTTGTCCATATCATACAACAAGCAGTCGATCAGCTTTTTGAGAAGGATTCGTCACCCGCATACCACGACTTTGTCAACCGTCATCGATCATGCATCCACCGTCGCCACATCTCCCGATACGCCGCCTCGACATCGCGGGCGAATTGTCTTGCATCCATCAGCGGCGACGATTGCATGCGCTGGCGGACCGTGGAACGTAAATCGGCAAGGCGATGCCGATCGACGGCCAGCGCGCTGGCGATTTTTACATAATCGTCGGGACAAAATGCAACCAGTTCCGGCAGGCCGATATTGTTCAGAATGCTTCTGCCGCCGCGGCCGACCGCTGTGTTGCCGGAGAGCGTTACGACGGGGACGCCCATCCAGAGCGCGTCGCAGGTGGTGATTCCGCCGCCCCAGGGTGTCGGATCCAGCGCGATGTCTATGTGATGGTAGGTCTGGAGATAGTCTGGGAAAAAGGATTGGCTGCCGATGATGTCTACTCGATGGCTCGGCAGAGGAGAAAGGCCGCCGTGTTGGGGTGGGGCGTGGAGAAGCAGGCGGGAGTTCGGGATGGCGTCGAGGATTTTCGCCCACAATTCGCGGCCTTTGTCGAGGCTTTGATGAAATTGTTCATGCAGCCGAAGGTGATGTAGCCGTTAGTTGCGGACGGCGGCGGTTGGACGGGCGGACACAGATCGGGGGCGCGATAACACCAATACGTGCGCGGCAGGCGGACGGTGCATTCGCTG
>JBEKYH010000565.1:0-2903 GCA_049511115.1 Tepidisphaeraceae bacterium
CATACGAGCCGACGGCTTTGGATGCCAGATTCGTCAAATGCCGCGATAGGGGAGTGTCGGGCGACAAGTTTGCGTTGAAGGCCGGCCGGTCATCCGCCCCCGTTTGTTACTCATTCATCAACCCTCCTTTTCACCCCGCGAGCCCACTTGACCCCATGCTACAAACGTTCCTCCATATGTCCACGCCGCTTTTCACGTCCCCGCCATAACCAGAGCGTTTCCATCACCTTACACCCGAGCATATGTTAGCATATACTTTAATTAGCTCCCAAACGCGCGCAGCGTGTGTAGCACGGCCTGCGGCCACCTCCGTTCGACGAAGCTCCGGGCAGGCTGGCGACCGAGAGAGTGGATCGCCTTCCCACCTTCCCACTTTCAAACCTTCCCACCCCCAAATTCCTCTGGCACGTCCGTTTCCCACCCGGTAATCTCACTTCCTCTTGCGAGGAGAACCCCAATCATGCCCCAAACCTTCCTCTGGCGGATGGCCCTGCTCGGCTTCGCTTTGGCGCTGCTAAGCGCAGAATCCAGCCTCTCCCGCGCCGACGCCCTCTCCCCCACCGCTCGCACCGACCAGCAAATCCTCAAGGACATCGACTCCGTCCCCATGCCCGGCTATCCGTTCTACGACCAGATCGACATCAAATACCGCGAGCAGATGACGCGCGAACTCACCGGGCCGCTGCACAAATACGTGGCCCTCTTCCTCGAACTCCAGAAGGCCGCCCCGCAGTATGCCGAGGTGGCTCGCGAGACGCTCTGCATGTACCGGGCTCAGCTTGCTCTCCTGGGCGATGCCGATGCGCTAAAGACGCTCACCGATGAATCCAATAGCGATGTTCCAGCGGACGCCCTCGCCGGCAAGGTCGGCCTCATGATGGTGCGCTGGTGGACCGACACATCCGCCGACAAGCAGAAGCAGGAACTGGCCGAATTCACGCAGTTGGCAAAGGCCCATCCCGACGACGACATTCTCTGCACGGCTCTTCTCAAGATCGCCCGCTTTGGAGCGGCCACCGATGAAATCGCCGACGCGACGCGCGATGTTGTCGAGAATATCCTGACCGGCCCGCGGGCCGCCGCCTACAAGGCCAAGCCTTACAAATTGGGAAAGCCGTTCAATCTGACCGCCAAGACAATCGATGGCGACACGCTCAAGCTGTCCGACTGGCGGGGCAAGGTGGTGGTTCTGGATTTCTGGGCGACCTGGTGCCAACCCTGCAAGGACGCGCTTCCCGATTTGATCAAGCTCTACAAGGACAACCACGACAAGGGTCTGGAAGTCCTCGGCATCTCCAATGACAACGCCCTGACCGATCTGCGAACCTTTCTAGCCGCGAATACTGACATGACCTGGCCGCAGCTTTTCCACCCCTCGCCCCCCGATGGCTGGAACACCATCTCCCATGAGATGGGCGTAGCCGCCATCCCGACAACCTTCTACATCGACCGCGACGGCAACCTGAGAGACATGGAAACCGCCGTACTGCGACCGGACGTGGTGGCCAAACTGCTCGCCGAGCCAGTCAATCCGGCGCTGGCGACGCCAAGCGGCAGTCCATCCGCGCCGTCGGCGCCAGGTGCCCCCACTCCCCAATCCGCTGCGCCAACTTCGGCCACGGCCGCGCCCGCCGAGACAACCTCAGTCGTCGATGCCGCCGCGGCCTCCCTCCTGCGTGAAGGCAAGCTCCTGCTCAACAACAATCACCCGGATTTAGCGACGGAAAAGTTCAACACCCTGATCGAGCGCTACCCCAATTCCCCCGCAACGGATGAGGCGAAGAAGCTGCTATCTCAGATGAATAGCGGGCAGTGACTACCAGCCGATCTATCTTCCCCACCTTCAAACTTTCGCACTTTCAAACCTTCTCACCCGCAACGGTCACCTTGTCACCCCCTCACCTTGTCACCATGTCACTTCAACTCAACGGTCCAATACGCCGTATCCAGGAACTGCTTCCAGCTCGAATAGCGCGCATCGGCCAGCCGCAGGTTGATGACCGGGCTGCGCTTGGGTTTGACGGGCTTGACGACCAAGTGCATGTGCGCCTGCTCCGGAGTGCGGCCGCCTTTTTTGACGTTGCACTTCACGCAGCAGCAGACGATGTTTTCCCAACTACTCCGGCCGCCCTGACTGCGCGGAACGACGTGGTCCAGCGACAGTTCCGTCGTGGGCATGCGCTTGCCGCAGTATTGGCAGCGGTTGCCGTCGCGGGCGTAAATGTTGCGGCGGTTGAACTTCACGTCCTGCCGCGGCAGCTTGTCGTACCCTAGCAGGCGGATGATGCGCGGAACGGCAATCTGGAACCGGACCGTGTGAATCCAGTCAAATCCATCCGGCTCAAACTCCGCCTTAAGCTGGCTGATCTCCTGCCACCCGGCAAAGTCGAAATTCTGCCAGCGCGCCTGGCCGGCTGCGTCGGTTTCAATGTGCACAACCTCGGCCAGTTCCCGGCACAGCAGCGAGAACGCCCGGCGGACGTTGACGACGCGGATGGCCTGGTAGAACCGGTTGAGGACCAGCACATTGGCCCCCAGCGCCGATCCCCCGCCTCCCGCGGGGAGGGCCGCTGCCCCGGATGTTGAATGCGAGTCAGAAAACATATCTGCTGTTCCCATCTGGTGATGGAGTTTTTGGGCGTTAAATCGCCCTATCAACGCACGGCGCCAGATTTTATAGGATCAACCCGCCAAAGGCCAGCGATAAGTTGCGGGATTAATGAGGCGCAAACCAAAGCAAGGACTGAGAGCCGAGGACTGAGGAGGAGGGGGAGAAGGGGCGACAAGGTGACAGGGTGACAAGATGTTCTCTGGTTTGTAAATAGCGGTTTCGATTTTTTTCGCGCCATGATGTTCACTTTGTCGTTGGAGGGGTTAATCGGGCCGGGGAGCGGGTTGGGGGA
>JBEKYH010000566.1:0-2870 GCA_049511115.1 Tepidisphaeraceae bacterium
GGCCAAGAACCATCGCATGCTCCGCGACCTGGGCCACCTGGGCAAAATCACCCGCGAACTCCAGGATTTGTCGATGGCCATGCGAATGGTCCCCATCCAGGGTGTGTTCCAGAAGATGACTCGCCTCGTCCGCGACGTAGCCCAGAAGGCGGACAAGGAAGTGGAGTTGGTCATCACCGGCGGCGAGACGGAAATGGATCGGAATGTCGTTGAGGCCATAAGCGACCCGCTGGTCCACATGGTCCGCAATTCGGTGGATCACGGTATCGAGTCCGCAGCCGACCGCGAGCGCGCCGGCAAACCGCGCTCAGGCCGCATTGAACTCAAGGCCGAACATAAGGCCGGAAATATTCTCATTCATATCAGTGACGACGGCCGCGGCCTCAATAAAGAGCGCATTCTAAAAAAGGCCATCGAAGGCGGTGTGGTCAAAGAGGGGCAGGACCTGACCGAGCAGGAAATCTTCCGCCTGATCTTCCACGCCGGCCTGTCCACAGCGGAAAAGGTGACCGACATCTCCGGCCGCGGCGTGGGAATGGACGTGGTCCGGCGCAATATCGAATCGCTGCGCGGGCGGATCGAAATCGCCTCGACCCCCGGCGCCGGCTCGACGTTCACGATCCGTCTGCCGCTGACGCTCGCCGTCATAGACGGTTTGCTCGTCCAGGTCGGCGCCGAGCGATATATCCTGCCCATCACCAGCGTGGAGCGAAGCCTCCGGCCCAGCGCCGACCAAATCAATACGATTCAAGAGCGCGGCGAAATGTGCCTGGTGCGCGGCGATTTGATGCCGATGTTCCGCCTGCACCGGCTGTTCAGCATCACGCCGCGCACGCAAGTGCCCGTCGAAGCGCTAGTGGTGATCGTCCGCGACAATGATCGCCAATGCTGCCTGCTGGTGGACGATCTTCTCGGGCAGCAGCAGGTGGTCATCAAGTCTCTCGGCAATGGGATCGGTAACGTCCGCGGAATATCCGGCGGGGCGATTCTTGGGGACGGTAATGTCTGCCTGATTCTCGACGTGCCGGGAATCATCGACATGGCATCCGCAAACTAATCCAAGGCGAAATAAACCAAGAGAAGGAGAAGGATGAATTCGCAACCAAAAACATTGTCTACCGCGCCGGGGCAAAAGGGAGGCAAGTACCTGACCTTTGCCCTGGGCAAGGAAGAGTACGGCCTGGAGATTCTCAAGGTGCGGGAAATCATTGGTTATCTGGATGTCACCGCCGTTCCCCGCATGCCCAGCCACATCAAGGGCGTCATCAACCTCCGCGGCCAGGTCATCAGCATCGTGGACTTGCGTGCCAAGTTTCAAATGCCGCCAGCGCCGCGCACGGAACAGACCTGCTTCATCGTGGTTGATATCCGTCGCGACGGCCGTCTCATCAACACGGGCATCGTGGTCGACCGGGTCAGCGAAGTGCTGAACATTGAGGCCGCCAGCATCGAGGAGGCGCCGGAACTGGGCAGTTCGGTGGATTGCGGCTTCATTCTGGGCATGGCCAAGGTCGCCCAGTGCGTGAAGATTCTGCTAGACATCGACCGCGTGCTGACCAGCGACGAGGTCGCTGGAATGGCGGAGATCACCCAGGAAATAGAGCCCGCGGCAGCGGCGGCTTAATCGGATTAATCGGGGGCATTGTCACTTATCAATCGATTCACAAGGGAAGATTAACAGAGGAAAGACTCATGAAACTCACCATCGGAAAACGCGTTCTCTTCGGGTTCGGAGCCAGCGTCGCCATCACTGTCGGGCTGGGTCTGTTCGCATTCTCGCGCATTCAGGCATTGGACTACGGCGCCCACCGTGTGGTGGTCGATTGCCTGCCCGGGGAGTATGTCAGCGGCAGGCTGGAAACGCTTGCCGTTCAGAATTACCAGATGCTGTTTGAATATATTGAAGCCGACACGCCGGAAACAAAAGCTGCGGTGCTTGACGAGATGAAGCAGCACAGTGCCCTGATGGACCAGACCAGCAAAGATTACGAGGACACCATCACGACCGATGAGGACCGCAAGACATTCGGAGCGATCAGCGTCGCGCGCGGCGCTTTCCACGACGTGCGCACCGAGATTATGAAGCTCCAGGACGACGGAAAGCATGCCGAAGCCGTCGATGCTATCCGCACCAAGGGTCGTGCGGCCTACGAATCCTATGCCAAGGCCACGCGCGCCCTCACGGATTTTAATAAGGAGGCGGGCGAAGAGGTCGGCGCGACTATCTCCGCCGACGTGGTCCAGGGAAAACGCGGCATAGAAATTGGGTTGGCCGTCGCGGCATTAATCGGCTGCACATTGGCCTTCTTCATCATCCGCGGCGTCAACGTGGCGTTGAACAAAATCGCCGGCACGCTGGGGCAGGGGTCCGATCAGGTGGCTTCCGCCGCATCGCAGGTCTCCGCATCCAGCCAGGCAATTGCGCAGGGCGCAAGCGAGCAGGCGGCGGCACTGGAGGAAACCACCAGCGCTCTGGAAGAAATGTCGGCGATGACGAAGAAGAACGCCGAGACCGCCCAACACGCCGCCGCACTGTCGGCCGAGACCAAAACTGCCGCCGACAAGGGAAATCAGGCGATGGGCAAGATGTCCCAGGCGATCAATGAGATTCAAAAGTCCGCTCAGGAAACGGCCAAGATCATCAAAGTGATCGACGAGATCGCGTTCCAGACCAACCTGCTAGCGCTCAACGCGGCCGTCGAAGCCGCGCGGGCTGGTGAGGCAGGCAAGGGATTTGCAGTGGTCGCCGAAGAAGTGCGGAATCTGGCCATGCGATCGGCCGAGGCAGCCAAGAATACCGCCGCGATGATCGAGGAATCGGTCCAATCCGCCCGCAACGGCGTGGGGATCAGCACCGACGTCGCCAAGAT
>JBEKYH010000567.1:0-2865 GCA_049511115.1 Tepidisphaeraceae bacterium
CGCGCCGGTGAAGGCGCGCTCGCTGGTGATATCGCCCAGGCTGGCCGGGAGATTGGTGATGTCAAAGTTCTTCTGTTCGTAACTGACGTCGCCGCCGATGCCGCCGTTGCTGCTGATGCCGACGCCGGCGTTAATGGACGCGGTTCGCTGCTCGTTCACTTCCACCAGCAGATCGCGCACGCCCGGATCGTCGCCGATGGGGGTGATGGCGACGGTTGTGAAGTACGGCGTGCCGCGCAGGCGGTCGATGGCGTCGGCGATTTCGGCGCTGTCGTAGTTCTGGCCGGGGTTCACCCGCAGTTCGCGGAGGACGACCTTATCCTCCGTTTTGGCGTTCCCCTTCACGAAGATTCGCCCCACTTTGAACGTGCGGCCCTCGGAGATGTCGTAAACCAGGTCCATGTGGCCGCTCTGGGTTTTGAAGAATTGGGCGTGGTCGATGTGGAGATATTCGTCGTGATGCATCTGTGTGGGCTCCTCGGATTCGTAAATGAAGCCAAAGGGGCTGTAATCGCGCACGATCTGCCGCACGTCCCGGTCCAGGACATCCTTGTCGTAGTAAGTGTTCTCCACGAGTTTGAGGCCCTGGCGGAGCTTGCCTTCGGGCAGGGTGGTGTTTCCCTTGAAGATGAGGTGATCGATGATATAGCGCGGGCCTTCGTCGATGATGAAGGTGACTTGCAGGTCGGTCTGGTCGCCGGAGAATGACAGCTTACGCCCCACGCGCACGTCGAAAAAGCCTTTGTCCTGGTAATAGCTTTTGATGGAGGCTACATCCTGGTCAACCTGCTCGGGGTCGAAGGCGCCCGAGCGAAAAATGGGGATGTAATACGCCGACTTGATCTGGTCCTTGAGCCGCCACGCGGAAAAGGTGTCGTTGCCGATAAACCCGATCTTGCGGATGCGCACCATCGGGCCTTCGACGATGAGGAAGACCACCTCGCCGGTCTTGGCCATGTCCTCGCTGCTCACATCCACGTGCGCGAACGGATAATTGCGGTCGTGATAGAGCTTGACCATTTCCGTCTTGGCCAGGTTGATGCGGAAGAGGTCGATGGACTGCCCCGAGTGCAACGCGGCGGCGTTCTGCAGGTCCTGCGTCGAAATATTGACGTTTCCCTTGTAGGCGATGCCGCGAATCTGGTTCTGCTCGGTGACGACGAACGTCACGATCACGCCATTGGCGGTAGGCTCCAGGCGCGGCTCGACGTTGGAAAACTTATTGAGCCGGTAGATGCGCTGGTAATCCTCAACGACGGTGGCCGGATCGAATGGATCGCCTTCCTTGGTGCGGACGAGGTTCAGGATAACAGCCGTTGAAACCTGCGTGTTTCCCAGAACCTGCACCTGCTCAACGCGGCGGCCCTTGAATTTCAAAGCCCCCGGCAGATCGCGGCTCACATCCACCACGCCCGTCCCGGCGGCGGACTCGTTGCCGCTGTTATCCTGAGCAAAGGCGGGAGAAATGAGGCACAGCGCCAGACAAAGCGCCGCCAGAGGAAGCGCGACGGCGCGCATCAGGCAAGTGCTGGTCAGGTTTCTGTGGGAATCGATTGCTTCCACGCCTCGCCCGGAGTTTTTTTCCACATTTCGCCCGGCTCCCTTTGCACGACCGGGTTTCAAATGGCCGGCCAGTGTAGCCGTCCGGGAGATGATGTCAAAGCGAGGAGCGGGAGCCGAAGAGGCCACAGGCGGCGAGGCTTCACGTCATGCCCTCACGCCGACGTGAACGCGAACAACTCGGTGCTGCCGTTAAGCGAGTTTGCCATTGGCTGCACCGTCAGCATGTATTGCCCCGATGGCAGCGCGTTGCCTGAGTATTCGCTCGACAGCGACGACGGGAATGTCAGCGTGTAGGTCTGGTTATCATCGCTCGCGCTGACGCTCATCGGCATGGCTGTTCCATCGCTGGAATAAAGCACCAGCGTCCCCAGCGTCACCAGCTCGCTGAACGTGACCCTCAGATTATCCACAATGGTGTCGTCTTCGTCGCTGTACCGAATCGTAAAATCGCTCACCGTCGCCAGGGCCGTCCCCTGATATTCAAACGCGCCGATATCCACGCCTGACCCGTAGATTCGCTCGTTCCCGGCCAAATCGTCAACGTCCCGCAGCGTCGCCGCCTGATAAACGCCCAGCGTCGGATTGTAGGGAGGCGTGGCATCTCCGGTGTCTCCAAGACCATAGACGACGATGACGTTGCTCATCAGAACACGGCCCTCAAAGGCTTCCATCGTGGCGCAGACAGCGATCGCCAAACGTCTGGCCGTCCGCGTGCCTGTACAATTTCGTCCCAGACCAACGTCGCGCAAGATATGTGAGCGTGCCATGACGTCCTTCCCCGACGATTGCAAAAGCGACTTTTGGAAGAGCGCCGAAGGCTCAAAAGCAGCGTGTAATTTGGCGCGGCAGACGAGCAAAGGCGGTTCTAAGGGCGATGCGTTCTTCGTCGGCGCAACAAGGCGAACGCGCCGACCGCCAGCAACGCCAGGGAGCTTGGCTCCGGCACCTCGGCGATTCGGAACCCAAGGCCAGCCCCATTCGCCGAGCCTCCACTCCCAATCATGTTTCCGGCTTCCAAAGTTGTATAGTATTGATCGAAAGCTCCCCCAAGAAATGCATATTGCGAGCCGTTGATGACGGTCTCAGTCCACTGATACACATTGCCGCCCTGATCGAACGTACCATAGGGGCCGGGCGAGTCGGCGAACGCTCCGACGTTTGTCAGTCCACTCGCGGGATCGGTCTCGCCGAGAATCGGATCAAAAAAGTTTGCGTTGTTCGTCCCCGTTGCTATTAGAATATTGCTTGGCGGCGTGTCGCTCTGCGTCGGAAACAGCCAGTACCCAGCGTGGGGCGAGCCGC